>CBFHWY010000055.1:0-19198 GCA_965659675.1 Salibacteraceae bacterium
TGGAGATCGGACTCTTTAATGAAGATGGCACCATGGTGCGCGAGCTATTCAATGACCCTGAAACTCCTCCAGGTGAACATCGTGTAGAATATGCTTTCGATCATAGCGTTTACACCGATAAGTACTACACAGTTAAGATGATCGCTGATGGAGAGGTGTTTTTAAAGAACCGATTCTCATTTGATCCGGGCGACTGGGAAAGGAATTAAGGGCTATCGCAAGACGATATCTCTCACCAGATCCTCACCAAAATGTTGGTTGATGCTTTCTTTCATGCTTTCGCGGTTGAAATGCAATTCCTGGCGAAGTACTGAGGAGCTGAGATAGATATAAAGCACCCCAGAAGACAATTTCATACTGCGTGTGTATTTGTTGATGGTCTTGCCAAAGAGCTTTTCCCAGTCATTCACCAGTCGAACCTCGCTCAACTTGGAATCGATGCGCAACTGCTTGATATAGGCATCGATCACCTCTGAAATATGTTTGCGGTTCTTATCTCTCATGCTTCTTTTACCTGACCTTCTTCGATTCGAAAGGTACGAACTTCTTCGGTGATGTCGCTAAAGAGTTCTTTGATGCGATCTTCTCCCGTATCGGTCACGAATACCTGCCCAAAGGACTCTGAATTCAGCAGCTTCATGAGGTTGGCGGTGCGTTTTCGATCGAGTTTATCAAAAACATCATCCAGTAAAAGTATCGGATTCACCCCAGTTTGCTCTTTGAGATAATCGTATTGCGCCAGTTTTAGAGCCAGCAAATAGGTTTTTTGTTGACCTTGAGACCCGAATTTTTTAATACTCTCCCCTTTTATCTGAAACTCAAGATCATCTCGATGAATCCCAAAAGAAGTATAACGCACAGCCAGATCTTTATCTAGATTCTCTTTCAGGCCCTCTGACATCTTTTGCTCATTGAGTTGAGAGCGGTAAGCCAAACTAACGAGCTCTTGTTTGCCACTTACTTTTTCGTAATACTCATTGAATATCGGAATGAATGCCGCAATAAATCTCTTGCGTTCATCAAAGATCTGATTGGCATAAGCAATAAGTCTTTCATCCCATAGCGCTAAACTCTCTTCTTGAAAAATTCGCTCTTTGGCAAAGTGCTTTAAAAGCGCGTTTCTCTGTTGCAATGCACGATTGTAAGAAAGTAGGTTCTCCAGGTAGGAATGTTCGTATTGGGAAATGATCCCATCCATGAATTTTCTTCGGAGTTCACTACCCCCTCTGATCAGTTCAATATCATAAGGTGAAACCATGGTCAAAGGAAATAGCCCAATGTGATCCGATAGCTTTTCGTAATCCTTCTTGTTTCTTTTGAATTGCTTCTTTTGCTGTCGTCTCACCCGGCAACTCAAATGCTCTTCGCGTTCTTTTCTGATATAGCTAGCTCCCAGCTTAAATTCCTCCCCTCCGTCTTTTACGTTTTGATAATCAATTGGATTAAAGAAACTCTTGCAAAAAGATAGATAGTATACCGCATCAAGAAGGTTGGTCTTGCCCATACCGTTCATTCCTACAAAGCAGTTGAACTTTGGAGAAAACTCCAGTTCAGCGTAATCGTAGTTCTTAAATTTTGCAAGCTGTAATTTATTGAGATACACCGATTGTGATTTAAATGCAAAAAAAACATACTTAAGCCTTTGGACAACAGCATGTTTATAACTTGCCTGAATGCCTGATTTTAAGCGCTTTTGAAAGATCAAAAAAACTATATTTGCAGGCTCAAATTCAAAAGCATGGCAAAAAGCAGGAAGCAAGAGGAAGATGAAGTGATTCTCGATATAGGCGGGGCTTATTCAAAGACCGAACGCTTTGTCGAAGACAATCAAAAGCCTATCCTCACTGTTGTGGGAGCCGTAGTTGCTATCGTCGCACTTTACTTTGCGTACGAATTCCTCTACCTCCGTCCAATGAAAAAGGAAGCTTCTGAAGAGATGTGGAGAGCAGAGCAGTATTTTGAAAGCGACTCTTTCAACCTTGCGCTTATGGGCGACGGAAACTACCTCGGTTTTATCGACATATCTGAAGAATACAGCGGAACGAAGCCAGGTGAGCTAGCGAACTACTACATCGGTTTGATCTACTTAAAAACGGGAGAGTACGAAGCCGCAGTAGATTTTCTTTCAGATTTCAGCTCTGATGACATCATGCTAAACTCTGTTTCCAAAGGAGCTTTAGGAGATGCTTACATGGAATTAGGCCAGATTGACGATGCTCTGTCAAGCTACCTTAGCGCTGCTTATTCCAGCAAGAACGAATTTACCACTCCGGTATACCTAATGAAGGCTGCTAAGGTGCACGAGAGTCTTGGTGACTATGACGAGGCGCTTGATCTGTATAAGGAGATTCAAGCGGATTATCCCGATACGGAAGAAGGGCGAACGATAGAGAAATATATCGCTCGCTCGGAGACCATGCTCGAGTAGAATGGCTACTGCCCTTCATTCACTCTCTGAATACGACCCTGATCAGGTTCCGAACGGTGCCGAATATAAGATCGGTATTTGCACTTCAGAGTGGAACAATGAGATCACATTCAATTTACTGAAAGGCGCCCTGGACGCATTACTCAAACATGGCGTCAAAGAAGATAACATCATCCAACGATTGGTTCCTGGCAGTTTTGAACTTCCAATTGCAGCTGATCTCATGCTCGAAAAGAAGGACCTTGATGCGGTCATTTGTTTGGGATGCGTGATTAGAGGTGAAACGGCTCACTTCGACTATGTATGTCAGGCCACAGCGCTCGGTATTAAAGATGTTTCCATTAAACATTCTCGTCCGGTCATCTTTGGCGTCCTCACCGACGATCACATCGAACAATCCAGAGCACGCTCTGGCGGCAAACACGGGAATAAAGGGGTAGAAGCAGCTATTTCAGCACTAAAGATGGTGGCCTTCGAGCGAAAGCTATCCAAAGATTAAGCTTTCTTAAACTGATGAATGTCATTTTTGACCTATCATCAAGCATGATACATTTGACCCCATGTCTGACACCTCTAAAAGCCTAAGCAAAGAAGAATTTCACGGGTTCGTGCTTGTATATGCTGCACATGCAGATAAGATCGTCAAGGAAGTGGAGATCAAATGCATCACCGAACGCACCTCTGAAGAAGTTTACCAAAAGATGTCTAAGCTCTTTGATGAATTGGGAACTGTAGATGGCTTTAAACTTCTCGTTAGAAATAAGGAGCGCTTCTACCCCGGAAAAGAAGGCACCAAAGAACTACTGGCAGGTATGGAGGAAGTCTTCATGAGCGATGAAGAATATCATGCAGATGAAAAGAAACTCTATGAGGCCATGAAGAATATCTTTACCCAGCTCCGTTAAGCTTCTTCCCTATTCTATTTGCCAAGTCTATATTTGCAAAAGATGAATGACTGGCATCAACAACTAAACACACCCTGGCGAAAGGTTGCCTCAACGATCTATGAGGCACCAAAAGACTCAAAGCTTTTTGGCTCTGTCGAACTGGATATGACGCAGATCGATGCCTATATCAAAGAAAAGAGGAAAGCCGGAATTAAAGTTACCCATACGCATGTCATGGCAGCCGTATTGTCGAGAGTAGTTGCCTTCGATGTGCCAGAGATCAATGCTTTCGCAAGAAGAGGTACGATCTACCCAAGGGAAAGCGTGAATGTGATGCTTTCAGTGCTTAATCGCAATAATGAAATGAGCTCCATTCTCATTCGTGATGTGCATAAGCTGAACATGGAACAACTCGTCAGGCAGACGGCTGAAGAGATAGTGAAAGCCCGAAAAGGAGAAGAAAATGAGACCATGGACAAAAAGAATACCCTTGGAAATATTCCATGGCCTATGCGGCGCTGGGTGTTCAAATTAGTAAAATGGCTCACTGTAGTGAGAGGTTGGTCCTGGAAATCAAAAGGGCTTACATCTGAAAACTTTGGATCTTTTATCCTTTCCAACATTGGCACACTTGGTCTGGATGTGGGTTATCCTGCACTATTTCCGCTTGCCAATTTATCTATGGTCATCTTAATGGGTAAAGCGCAGAAAAAACCTGTGGTCATAAACGATGAGCTTGTCATTCGAAACATGATGACGCTGAATGCCTGCATCGATCACCGTGTTTTGGACGCCAGTCATGTTGGACGAGCCTTTAAAGGCATCAAATATCGGTGTGCGCATCCAGAAAAATTGGATGAAATTCCGAAGGATGAATTAAAAAACTGTCCATTTTAGCAGAACCTTGTTCTGTATCATCGACATAGAAACCACCGGCGGCAATCACAAAACGGGAAAGATCACAGAACTTGCCATCATCAAACACGATGGTGAGCAGATCATCGACGAATTCAGTAGTCTGGTCAATCCCGGAGTACCCATCCCTCCTTTCATCACCCAACTCACGGGAATTACCAATGAAATGGTTGAGGAGGCTCCTCCATTCTATGAGATCGCCAAGGAAGTCGTGACAATCACCGACGGCTGCTACTTTGTGGCGCACAACGTGAACTTTGACTATCGATTCATACAAACTGAATTCGCCTCTCTGGGCTTTGAATATGAGCGCGACCGTATCTGCACCATAAGATCTAGTCGAAGATTGATCCCAGGTAAAAAGTCTTACGCACTAGGCAATATCACAAGGGATCTGGGAATCTCTCTTGAATCTCATCACCGAGCCTATGACGATGCTTTTGCAACTGCCCAGCTATTTGAGATGCTGCTCGAAATAGATCGCGACTTTCTGGTCAAAAATCTGGTCACAGACCAATCAAAGAGCAAAAAGAAAAAACCGAAGTATCACAAGAAATTCAATAAAGAGATACTAAAGTCGCTGCCAGCAGCACCTGGCGTTTATTATTTCTATGATGAGGAAGACAGTTTGATCTACATAGGAAAATCCAAGAATATAAGAGCCAGAGTGAACAATCACTTTCATGACTACACGGAAAGAGGAATTCGAAGAACAGCAGATACTGTGAATATCGATTTTGAACTATGTGGCAGTGAACTGCTAGCTTCCTTGAAGGAAAGCGCTGAGATAAAGCAGAATACGCCTCGATACAACAGAGCTCAGCGCAAAAACCTATTCAACTATGGCCTCTTTGATTACTTCGATCCTGAGGGCTACCACAGGCTTTGTATTCGTATGATCCAGAGCGGTGAACAACCTGCTTATGCTTATGGAAGTATGAGTGAAGGTCGATCACATCTTATGCGACTTTGTAAGAAGTATGAGCTTTGTCAGAACCTCTGCGGCTTATATAAGGAAGAAGGACCCTGTTTCCAATTACATGTAGGTCAATGCAAAGGCGCCTGCATGAAACAAGAGGCCCATGAAAGCTATAACCAAAGGGTGTTACAGCTGCTCGAAAAGGTGAAGTTTGATCAGGATAGTTTTGTGCTTGTGGACCGCGGGAGGGACGAAGACGAAGAGTCCATTGTGGCAGTCTTGAATGGAGTTTATCAAGGCTATGGCTGGATCAGCAAAGACCTGCAAGCGAGCCCGGAAGAACTTCTCGATCATATTGAGAAGCAAAGAGACAATCAGGAAGTTCGACAGATCATTCGGACCTATATGCGTAAAAATCAATTCAAGAAAATTGAACTCTGAGCATCCGAAATTAGCGGCGGTATTTAAGTTACTCAGATCAATGATCCCGATGAGTAAGGAAGATGCAGACATGGCTGCCAGAGCTTATGGGATCCAAAATTTTGATAAAAAGGACTTTCTCTCTGAGCCAGGAAAACCCTGTGATTCCGTCTTTTTCGTTAATGAAGGACTGCTGCGGGTAATGGTGATCGACAATGAAGGCAATGAGCAAAGCCTCCATTTTGGGTTTGAGCATCAATTTGTAACTGATTTCAGCAGTTTTATCACTGGTAGTGAATCTGAGTATTACATCCAAAGTCTTGAAAAAACAGAGGTTGTGAAACTCCCAAGACAAGCTATTCTATGGTCGTATGAAAATTTGCCTGAGGGTAACCGTCTCGCCCGCTATATCGCTGAACATTGGTACGTCCACCAGGACAGAAGGATAAAGAATATCTACCTCAAGAGCCCCAAAGAACGGTATGACGGCATCAATGAACTGTTTCCCGGAATTCACCAAAGGGTTCCACAGCATATGATCGCCAGTTACCTTGGGATCTCTGCCGTGCATCTGAGCCGCCTTAAAAAGGCTGAACTCAAAAAATCATAAACAAATGTTATCGTCGGATGAATTCCGATTGACCCACATTTGTCACAATTAATTCAATTTGATCATCAAATACCAATGGACATGGACAACGATAGCCTATTTCAATTCAGCAATAGCCTTGCCTTGCTAAGCTGGATCCTTCTCATTGTATTTCCAAAATGGAAATGGACCTCCAGGCTGATCTTGGGGGTTTCGGTAAGTGCCCTGGGACTGCTCTACGCTGCGAGTATCTTCAATGCTATGAACCCCGAAGACATGCAATCCTTTGGCAGCTTGCAAGGACTGATGGTTCTATTCCAAAATGAACAGGCTGTACTCGCAGGTTGGATACATTATCTGGCTTTTGATCTCATGTGCGGTTTATACATCACCTACAATGGCTTAAAGAACGGCCTTCCAAAGCTCGTGCTTTTACCATCTCAGATCTTTTGCTTCATGCTCGGACCCGTAGGTCTACTGCTATATTTCATTTCCAGAAGTATTAGGACCAAACAATACTTTCACAACTATCAGTCATGAGATTTTTCAAAGAACTCCAGAAAAGAAACCCTCTACTCTACTATTTCACGCTGTTCAGTTTAATTGGAGCTGCATTTAGCATTTTGATGCTATTTAGCTCAAACATCACCGTACTGGGAATCAATGCATGGATCAAACCCTTGAAGTTCTGGCTATCTTCTGCGATCTTCACTGCAAGTGTTGCCTGGTATATGTACCACCTCAAACAACAAAGAGCGGTGCGAATCTTTTCTTGGGTAGTCGTTGTCGTACTCAGTTTCGAAGTGCTGTACATTTCGATCCAGGCTGGACTTGGCGAAATGTCTCATTTCAATATTTCAACTCCTTTTAATAGTCTTATGTTCAGTTTAATGGGCTTAGCTATCTCTATTATGACTTTATGGACTGCTTATGTCGCCTGGCTATTTTTTAAAGGGGAATTCCCAGAGCTTCCAAAAGCCTATTTATGGGGAATTCGATTAGGGCTTTTGCTGTTCGTGATCTTCGCTTTTGAGGGTGGGATCATGGGTGCAACACTGAGCCATACGATAGGTGCCGCCGATGGTGGTCCTGGAATCATATTTCTAAATTGGAGCTTGAGTTATGGAGACCTTAGGATCGCTCACTTCTTTGGAATGCACGCCTTACAAGTATTACCGTTACTAGGATACTATGTTTTGAGATCAAAGTCGGCCATATTGGTTTCCGGCACACTTTACTTCTCCATGGCTCTGGCTTTGCTTATCGTGGCACTTTTAGGGATCCCGCTCTTTTCTGTATAAAATTATGGCCTGAGCTTTGCTCTGATCAAAACATGAGATTTTTATTTGCCCTTGTAGCGATCATATTTGCGTTCACTACAGAAGCACAAGATACCACGAGGCACTATTTCGACTCAGGTCAATTATCCTGTATTGAGATCAAGTACCCATTTGAATCTCAATCAACTAAAGGCTACAGAGAGGAGCTTGTTAAAGTGTTCAACATGGAGGGTAGTATTGTATTCAGGGGCTTTAGGAGGAATTATGCAGGAAGCGCCAGCATCATTCTTAAGTTCCACCCCAATGGAGCTGTGAAGCAGATCAGACACAGTTCTCAGCCAGATGGCGGGATACAATACTATAAAGCTTTGTATAAACTTGACACCAACGGCGTGATTATTGACAAACAGATCGATCGTCGGGAAAGTCTTTTTGATACGCCTGGCAAAGCCCTGGACCTAAAGCTGCCACCGAATTTCAAACCTAATTGTCCGGCAGGACAAGAAGCGACACTAATGATCACCCAGATAGGTATCGTAAATAAGACTGGGAAAAAGCAAAGAGTCAAATTATTCCCTTCAGAAAGCGGGTCCAGAACCGAGATACTTCTTCAAGATGGCGACACGCTGAACTCAAGAAAACTCTATACAGCTGAAGCCTTTGCTCCGATCAGCAAAAGCTTTCAGATTGAGCTTGCCCCAAAATCCAAAAAAAAGAGCTTTCGTGAAATTAAACTGAACTCCATCCCACAGCTCAAGGTAAAAGACAAAGATCAAGAGCTTTATATTCTCTACTTTCTGATTGAATAGTATATTTTTACCTCCATGGAAGCCCCTAAGCCAAAGCCCTTAATTGCTTTTCGAGAAGCCCCGGTAAGGTTGATGGTATATCGCATTGCGATCCTGGCTATTGCTGCCTTTATGATCAATGAGATCGCGAATGGCACTCGACCTTTGCTCAGTGCTGTTTTCCTTTTACTTTTAATAGCTGCATTCTATTTTCGTCGGCGTCAGTATATCTGGATATATGAGGATGAGCTCCTCTTTCACATTGGAATTCCAATTTCCTTTTCAAAGTCAGCACCAAAGGTTCAGCAGTTTGACCTCAATTCAATTCAAGGCATTCAGGTCTACAAGAAAGGCTCCTTATTATGGGCTCCCAATCGGAAAATGATCGAGATCAAGTATAATGACGGCACTGCTAAGGTTCTTAACTGCACGTTATTCAGTAAATCGGACTTCAATAAGATCGAAGAACAGGTAAGGTCTAAATTACCTGAAGAGAAAGTTGAAGTTGAAAAGCTCGACTAATTATTTCTTTTTAGCCGCATAGAGATAGCTCACTCCAAAAGGCCATCGAAACCCCATTTTCATTAAACTTCTCTCAAAGTTAAAGACCCCAAAGAGTACTGAGCCAGCGAACTTACCACTTTGCCCTGCTGTGGCATCACTTCCAGCACCATCGCGTGTCCATGATTTTGGCAACAGATTAGAGAGCTGTCTAAACAGAAAGATCGGGGTAAATAGGAAGAAGTTAAAATAGCTATTGTAAGCCTTTTTTGAGCTGGTGCTTGCAAAGAGCTCACGCATCTCGCCGGCTTTGTAGCGTTTGAAATGGTGATTCACCACATCGTGATGGCTCCAAAGACTCATAAATGCCGGCACGGTCACCACTACATGTCCATTGGGCTTACAAACCCGCACAAGCTCTTCAACTGCCTTTTGATCATCTTCAACATGCTCCACCACATCAAAGGCACAAACAAGGTCGTACTGGTCATTTTCAAACTGAATCTCAGTGATCGAACCCTGATGAATATCTATCCCTAGCTTCTCTTTGACAAACTCATAGCAGATCTGATCGTATTCTATGGATGTCACCTGACCGAACTGCTCAAGCATTTGAGATGTTCTACCGGTTGCAGCACCCACATTGAGAATCTTGAGGTCGCTTCTTCCCCCACAGAGTTCTCTGATACGATCCATGATGATCTCAGCTCTCACTCTAAACCACCAATGCTCTCTCTCGAGTGTATAATACTCGACATAAAATTGTCTATCCATCTACCTGCTGTCCCTCCTCAATTCTATGACTGATGATATAAAGTGGTCTGCCCTGAACCTCATTGAAAATCCTGAGCACATACTCACCTATGATCCCCAGAGATACCATTTGAACTCCTCCGAAAAAGAGGATAAAGAATAATAATGTTGTGAAACCTTCTACAATCCCGCCAAAGAAGAAGTATTTGATGAAGGTGATGATGATGTAGAATAGAGCGATTAAAACGGATAGGAGTCCAAGGTTTGTGATCAACTTAACCGGGGCCTGACTAAAACTGAAGATCGCATTGTATGCCAGGGCCAGCATCTTCTTCATGGGATATTTTGTTTCTCCCTCTACCCTCTTTGAGCGTTCATATTCTAAGCCAACCTGACTGAACCCGATCCATGCTCTGATCCCTCTGATGAATCGACTGTGTTCTGGCATTGAGTTTAAGCGATCGATCACTCGACGGCTCATCAAGCAGAAATCACCGCTATTTGCTGGGATCTGAGTACTCGTGATATTCTGAAGGAACTTATAGAAATAACGTGAGGTGATCTTCTTTATAAAACCCTCATCATTTCTCATTTCCCGAACACCATACACCACATCATTGCCCTCTTTCAGTTTTTCGTAAAAATCAAAGAAGAGTTCGGGTGGATCCTGCAGGTCTCCGTCGATCACCAGAGCAGCTTCAGTGCCTCTGCAAACACTTAAGCCAGCCGTTAGTGCATTTTGGTGCCCTACATTCTTCGAAAGAAAAACGGCATGATATCGCGTATCCTTTTGAGCGACCTCTTCCATCATTTGAGGTGTTCGGTCTCGACTTCCATCATTGATCAGCACGACCTCAAAACTGAGCTCTGAACGCTCCATCAGCTTATTGAGGCGTTCTACGAGAAAAGGCAAACTACCTTCCTCGTTATACAGTGGAACTACAATGGATATCTGGGGGCTCACAAGCCGCAAAATTAGGAAAAGCTGTCTTTCTCCTCCTGAACCATAAGGCGAAGGAGTGGACTTGGTCGATATCGATCTTCACAATAGTGATCATAAAGGTCGGCAATACGATCGTAAACTTCCTCTATACCAATCTCTTCAGCCCAGGAAAGCAATCCTTTTGGATAATTCACTCCCTTGGTCATGGCCAACTCAATATCTTCTTTGGAAGCCACATTGAGATACAAAGCATCAATGGCCTCATTGATCAGCATGACCACAATGCGATTCACAATACCATTTCCGAGGCTTTCATCTTCGGTGGCTTTAAGGTTTTTGGCCTCATCATCATAATTATAGTATCCTCTACCCGATTTTCGACCAAGCCAGCCTGCTTCTGAGAGTCGACGCTGTGTGAAGCTGGGTTTGTAGCGCGCATCGTAATAGAAGGCTTCAAATACCGATTCAGTTACCTTGTAATTCACATCGTTTCCGATATAGTCCATCAATTCAAAGGGTCCCATTCTAAATCCACCGATCTTTTTCATCGCCCAATCAATGGTCGGAATATCAGCAATGCCCTCTTCATAGATCCTAAGTGCTTCACCGTAGAAAGGTCTGGCGACACGATTAACAATAAACCCGGGCGTATCCTTTGCGATAACAGGAACCTTCTTCCAGGAACTCATGAGTTCATGCATTTCCTGGTCTAATCCGGGACGAGTGCTCACCGCCGGAACGATCTCTACCAATGGCATTAACGGAGCGGGGTTAAAGAAGTGAAGCCCGATGACACGGTCTGGAAATTCGCAAACCGAAGCTAAAAGAGCCATTGATAAACTGGAAGTATTGGAAGCGATCACACAATCAGAAACAACAATATTCTCAAGTTTTTTCAGAAGGTCTTGCTTGATCTCAAGGTCTTCAACAATAGCCTCGATCACAAGAAGGCAGTCCTCAAGCCTACTTATGGACTCAGAAAGATCTATTCTTGAAAGTATCTCATCAGCTTCTTTTCTCGTGTATTTTTCTTTCTCAACCAAACGATTGAAGATCCTAACATAGTTTTCGCCGGTCTTATTAATTGCAAAGGCATTTTGATCGAACAAGACCACTTCATGTCCAGCCTGAGCAGCTACCTGGGCGATCCCTGCACCCATTGTTCCTGCACCTACAACTCCTACTTTGATTTTATCTGCCATTTATTCGCCTTTAAAATTTGCTTTTCGTTTTTCTAGGAATGCATTGACCCCTTCCTCATAATCGTGGGTTTGACCTGCCATGGTTTGAAGGTCTCCCTCTCTTTTCAATTGACCGGTCAAGTTATTCGATATGCTTTCATTTAACAACTGTTTGGTATACCACAGGCCTTTGGTGGGCATAGCTGCCATTTGCATTCCCAGCTTTTCAAGCTCAGTATCAAATTCTTCATCGGAAATCGACTTGTAGATCATCCCCATTTGTTCAGCATCTGCCGCCTTAACTTTTTCGCCTGTCATACAGAGTGCCGATGCCTTTTGCCATCCCACGAGTCTGGGTAAAAAGAAGGTTCCGCCGCTGTCTGGGATCAAACCGATCTTAGAAAAGGCCTGTATGAAGCTCGCCGAGGCTTTTGCCAATACAATATCACAAGCCAAAGCAATATTTGCGCCTGCGCCAGCTGCAACGCCATTCACAGCGGCGATCACCGGTTTCTGCGTATGACGTATCAACTCGATGATCGGATTGTAATGCTCTGAAACGATCTTTGGTAATTCTGGTCCGTTGGGGTCTGTGACCTCCTGCAGATCCTGGCCTGCACAAAATGCTTTCCCTTCGCCTGTTAGCACAACAGCTCTTACGGAATCGTCAGCGCTGGCCTCTTTTAAGGCAGATTGCAACTCCAAAGCCATTTCCCGATTAAAACTATTGAATACCTCAGGCCTGTTGAGCCTCAAATAGAGTAAGGATCCTTTCTTTTCATGAATGATAAGTGCCATAACACGAATTTGCTGTAAATGTAATCACTAGAGAGCTTGAACTTATGACGAAGATCAGAGATTTTCAGAAAGTTCAATTTATGATGATCTAAGAATGACAACATTGAAAAAACCTAACGAACATCATATTAAGAAGCTGGTTTTTAAAGTACTTTTCGGAAAACTTGTTATTATGCGTTTCACGATTATCATTTTGAGCATATTTCTTATTGCCTGCAACACTGAAGAGAAGGTGGATCCTCCCACTAAAGTGAGCGATAAGTTTAAGTCTGACTACCCAAATGCCACAAACACTGAATGGGAGAAAGAAGATGAGAATTATGAAGTAGACTTCAGTGATGGCGACGAAAAAAGGTCTGCTACTTACTCAAATGATGGCGATATGCTTGAGAAAGAGCTTGTGATAAGAGCTGAGGACCTTCCAGAGACAGCCGGGGCATTCATTATGAATCAATACGGTGATGTAGTGATCAAGGAAATTGAATTCGTTGAGCGTGGAGAGAATAAGTATTTCGAAGTAGAATTTGAGAATGAAGGTGAAGTGGTTGAACTGTATTTCGACCGACAGGGCATTCCTGTGGACCCAGACCTGGAAAAGTTGGATGCTAAGACCAGCGCTATATTCGGTCAGTGAGATAACAATTCAGAAATACTTTCCAAGGCCTTCTGAAATGTAGGGGTAGCTTGCTATATTTGCCGCCCAAATAAAGAAGCAATGCCAACAAACAGAACCTTTACTATGATCAAGCCAGAAGCCGTTGAAAACGGACATTCTGGAGCAATTCTCGACCGTATCATCCAAAACGGATTTAAAGTTGTCGCTCTAAAGAAGACTCAGCTTAGCGCTGAATTAGCTGGCGAATTCTATGCTGTTCATAAGGAACGACCTTTCTATGGTGAGCTCGTTGACTACATGAGCTCAGGTCCTATTATGGCTGCTATCCTTGAAAAGGATAATGCCGTTTCAGACTTTCGAGCTTTGATCGGTGCAACAGATCCAGGTGAGGCAGCTGAAGGTACGATTCGTAAGGATTTTGCTGAATCAAAAGCAAAGAATGCTGTTCACGGTTCAGATTCAGATGAGAACGCTGAGATCGAAGGAAACTTCTTCTTCTCTCGTTTCGAGCGATTCTAGAGCATCTGTTTTTGAGCTTTTTGTTTGATCAGGAATAATCCTGCAAAACAAAGGGCACCGTTCAGGATGAGCAATTCATAGCCAAATTGGTAGCCCCCAAGGAGCCAGTCTGAATTGTCTTTTAGAAAGTAACAGATCAGTGGGGAAAGAACACAAATGAAGGGCACCCAATTGTCCTTCACGCTGTATTTGGTGAACAGGCCAAAAGAGAACATTCCCAACAGCGGACCATAAGTATATCCTGCTGCCACGAATAGCTCGGAGATCACGCTATCGTCATTGATGGACTTGAACCAAATGATGACACCGAGCAAAACGATTGAGAATCCAAGATGAACAAGGGTTCTTGTTCTTTTATCGTTCTTCCCTTCTTTCTTATCAAGACCAAGAAAATCAACACAGAAGGCTGTTGTAAGAGAAGTAAGCGCTGAATCGGCACTGCTGTAGGCAGCAGCGATCAATCCTAAAATGAAAAACACACCTACCACGACTGGTAAATAGCCTTCCAGAGCGATCATCGGAAAAAGGTAATCGGCTTTTTCAGGAATGCTTATCCCCTTCTCTGCCGCAAAGAGATATAAAAGGGCTCCCAGAGAAAGGAAAATGAAATTGACAAAGACCAGAATGCCAGAAAACCAATACATGTTCTTTTTTGCATCCCCCAGATTCTTGCAACTGAGGTTCTTTTGCATCATATCCTGATCAAGGCCCGTCATCACGATGGTAATAAAGGCCCCACTTAGAAACTGTTTCAAAAAAAAGCGGGAATCCTTCCAATCATCAAAAAAGAAGATCCTTGAGTACTCACTCTCAGTGACGGTTGCCAGGATGGAACTTCCCTCTACTGCGATCTCGTCATAAATATAATAAACACCAACGATCACTGCAGCCAACATAAATGCCGTTTGCAGGGTGTCTGTCCAAATAATGGTCTTAATCCCACCTCTAAAGGTGTAAAGCCAAATAAGGGCGATAGTTATTGCAACAGTCAAGGCAAATGGCATATCAAAGCCTAATGGGTCAAAAACTGCATATTGAAAGATCATCGCCACGAGGTAGAGTCTGAAAGCTGCACCAATGATCCTGGAAATCAGAAAGAAGGAAGACCCAGACTTATGTGACCAAAAGCCAAAGCGCTGTTCCAGATAACTGTAGATCGACGTGAGGTTCAGTTTATAATACAGCGGCAGGAGTATATTCGCGACCACGAGGTAACCCAGCAAGTATCCCATCACCATTTGCATGTAAGAGAACTGTGAGCTTCCCACCCAGCCAGGCACGGAGATAAATGTTACGCCAGACAAAGAGGCCCCTATCATTCCGAAGGCAACAACATACCAGGGCGACTTCTTGGATCCGAGGAAAAAGTCAAAATTTGCACCTTTCTCAGCACTTAGCCTTGCAATAACAATGAGCACCAAAAAGTAAAGCGCAACAATTAAAAGTATGATTTGCGGAGTCACGAAACAATGCTAAAAACAAAGCGCCTTATTCATACTAGCCCTATGAGTTATTTATTCATTGGCGTTGTTGAAAAGCGTCAGCCTAGCGCCAATAATTCGTTAATTTGTATCACCAAATTGGAATGAGCAAGCTTCTACTGATAGACGACGATTCGATCAACAACTTCGTAAATAAGGAGTTGATCAAACGCAGGTTTCCAGATGTGAACATCATGTGTTATGAGAATCCAGTCTTTGCGATCAATTATTTGTCTGATGATAAAGCGGGAGCACCTGACCTGATCTTATTAGACCTCAACATGCCGTTGCTGAATGGCTGGGAGTTTCTGGATCATATGAAGGAACGCAATTTGGATCTACCGGTTGCCATCCTCACTTCTTCGATCAACCATGTTGACAAAGAACGAAGCAGTGAATACGAGAATGTCAAAGCTTTTCTGGTAAAACCTATTGATCTGGAAAAACTAGATTCACTTTTAAGTGTTAATCAGTAGATGATGGAAGAATACAAGGACGAACAGATCATCTTCGATCTTGAAAGAATCAAACGAAACGGTCTTGTCGACTCTCAGGGCAGGAAGTTTTCAAGTTTTAAGAAAGAGCTCAAACCTAATTTTAGTCTTGTTTGGAGAGATATCATCCTCGGTTACCTCAGTATTATTGGAATAAGTGCTGCTGTTTTCCTTGCGCAAGATAACTTTCCAACCTGGGCTCCTATCTATATCATTACAGGCGCCGTACTTCTCGGGTATTTCCTCGCTTATTTGAACCTTTTCATGCACGAAGCTGCCCACTTTAACATTCACCCCGACCGCGAAAAGAACGATAGTCTGGCGAATATCTTTGTTTGCGCTATTAGCGGTCAATACATCAAGAATTATAGGATCGTTCATTGGAATCATCACCGCTTTTTGGGATCGCCCAAGGATACCGAAAGGAGTTACTTCGATCACCTCAACTGGAAGTTCATTCTGGAGTCACTCTTTGGCATCAAGGCAATGAAGACCATCTTTGGTCGTGAAAATGACGAGGAGAACAACAATCAGAGCTTTGACAAAGGCAAATTCTATCAGTATCTCATTATTGGTATGCTTTTGAATGGAGCCGTAGTGTTGATCCCTTTCTTCTTTGGATTTTGGCACTTCAGCTTAACCTGGGTGCTTGCGACGCTGATCTTCTTCCCCTTCTTCGGAGCCTTAAGGCAGCTTTTGGAGCATAGAGATGAACTGGCCAATGCTCAAATAGACTATTCAAAGACCGATCACGGCAAGCTTTCTAGAATGTTCAGAGGGCCATTGGCTCGTACAATGGGTGCTGCAGGATTTAATAGGCACCTTTTGCACCATTGGGAACCCAACATATCTTACACAAGATTGAAGGATCTCGAAGAATATCTGAAAGACACTCAGGTGGGGTGGATCATCGAAAAGAATTATTCTACCTATTTTCACACCTTCATCAGATTATTTAATTCCTGAAGATGGCTCAAAAATGTTTGGCTTGCGGAAGCGAGCGGTCGACCCATTGGGGGCGAGCAACTGATTACGAATATTACAGCACCGAGGAGGAATTCGATTTCTATCGTTGTGATGATTGCAAGTCTGTATATATCGACCCTGTTCCCGAGGATCAATTAAGCTTGATCTATCCTTCAAATTACTACTCATTTAAGCCTCATAATGAGACCTTTGTTCAGAAAATAAAGAAGTCTCTAGACCAAAAGTTCTTCTCTAAATTACTGAATAGAATACCGGGAGAAAATCTAGCAGTTCTTGACATTGGAGGAGGCTCTGGTTGGTTGCTTGATCTGGTTAAGGGAATCGATCAAAGGGTCGATTACACTTGCGTGGTAGACTTCGATGAAAAAGCGGAAAGTGAAGCGCGATCGAAAGGGCATGACTACTTCAATGGAAGGATAGAAGATTACAATACAGAAAAGAAGTACGATTTCATACTTCTACTGAACCTGATTGAGCATGTAGCAGATCCAAAAGCCGTGATGGCAAAAGTTGCTGATTTGTTGTCAGATCAGGGTTTGGCTGTGGTTAAGACCCCAAACGTAGATAGTTTGGATGCCCGGCTCTTTAAAAACAGATATTGGGGTGGTTATCACTGTCCGCGACACTGGACGCTCTTTACACGAGAGAGTTTTAGGGACATGATCTCCAATTTGGATATCAAGGAAGAACAATTCTCTTACACTCAGGGAGCGCCATTTTGGACCTTTACTACGCTATTCTATCTAAAGAAATGGGGTCTGATATCCATCAATAAGGATCGACCGGCCGTATATCATCCTCTCAATGGAATTCTCAATGGCTTGTGGGCTGCTTTCGATATCCTAAGGTCGCCTTTTGGCAAGACATCACAGATGTTCATTACTCTGAAGAAGAAGGCTTAACGACCACCGAGCTCCCTGTATTTCTGAAGGAAAGTTTGCGCTTGTTCTTTCTGCCCCTTGTTTTGATAGGCTATTGCAAGCCCTCTGTAGGCTTCGGCGTAATTCTGATCCATATTCAATGCTGCCGAAAGATACTTGATGGCCTTGTCGTTCTTTTGAAGCTTGAGTAGGTTTCCAGCCATCTGATTCAACATTTGAGGTGTCGGATTCAAATAATCCAGGGTCTTATCAAAATACTTTTCTGCCTCAGCATAGTTGCCAACATTGAAGTAGATCTGACCTAACTGCAAATATGAGTTTCCAAAATTAACCTTGTAGTCGATTGACTTCTTTAAACTACTAATGGCCTCATCTACTTTGTTTTGACGGAGGTAGTAGATCCCCAGAAGCGAATGCGCCATATATGACTCCGGACTGATCTCTACTGCCTTTAGAAGCTGCTCTCCTGCCTTATCAGTTTGCCCCATGTTCATATAAGACATACCGAGCATGCGTCTGGCCTCCTCGTTCAAAGGGTCATAGCCCACCGCTTTCTCAAAATAACTCACCGCGGTCCGATAATCTCCTGCGGAAGCAGATTCGTATCCTTTGGTCATATAATCGTTCTCTGACTTCACAATGGCCAACAAAGGGGAATTCTCTACTTCAATGACATGAATGGTTCCTTTTGGAGGATATGCCCCATTGGTCAACTGAGCGTGCGTAAACTCCCTTGGAGCCAGAATGGCATAATCCCAGTCTTTCCGATAGCGTTCATCATCATCGAGCCAGCTCACAGCTACTGATTCCTTGTATTTTTTGGTATAGTGCGAGGCAGTGATCGGCGTCATATTCACCCCGATTCTAAGCTCCCCTTCAAAGTCCTTCAGTTCATTCTCAAAAAGCCACTCAACACCCTGACGCATTGCATTACCATATGGGTCTGACTCATAATGCGCATATGCCCCATCATAGCCACCGACTAACTCATTGTAGTATGTATATTCATTCGGGTGATTGTCGATGATCCAATAAACAACCTTCGTCGATAGAAAAACAAATATGAAAAGTGGAATCAGGCGAATCTTCTTATTTGATATCCTAAATAAGAGTTCCCATCCCAATGATGCAACAGCAACAAGCATGGGGTATACAAAGAGAAAGTGTCTCCAACCATTATAAAGGGTTGATTCCTTGTAAACTGCATAGGCAACGGGAAATACGATGGTAAAGAGTACTGCCCAAATGGCAATTCTTCTTATGCCTTTCTCTTTTTTAAACCAGGTGATAACCGATAAAGGAATTGCCAGCATTACGACTAATGGTGAGGTTATCCCAATGAACTTTGGAATATAGTACCAGGGCACCTCATTCATGTATGTTCTTTTCGCTTCAAATAACTCGTAGATCGTTAAAAGCTGGAAGTTGGTAAAGACAGTTAAGGCCTCAAAAGGATGTTTTAATGGATTTTCCAGACCGTAAGGCCATGGCAATATCCCGAGGAAAAAGCCTAATGCTCCGATCAAGATCACATAAAATGCGAAAGGCAGAATTTTTGATGCTGCAAATGAAAAACCGTTCTTGCGGATCAAATGGAGCCAGTAAAGCCCTAAAAACAGTCCTGTAAAGGCCACTACGATAATTCCCCCAATACGCACAGAGCAAACCAAGCCAATACTGATGATCAGCCAAAAGAATTCCCTAAAACGAGGTTTAGGAAGGTGGTTTAGCCAGATCATAAGATAATATACCGCCATCACAAATCCAGTTGCAAAGGGGATATCCTTGTGGTTATTCATGGAGTGTCCGAGGAAATAA
>CBFHWY010000056.1:0-18871 GCA_965659675.1 Salibacteraceae bacterium
ATTGATCTTTTGGTTATGAGCCTCCATGATGTGCTTAACAATGGCAAGCCCAAGACCTGATCCACCACGATGACGATCTCTACTTTTTTCCACCCGATAGAAGCGCTCAAAGATCCTTGGAAGATCCGTTTCAGAGATCCCTACCCCGTCATCGCTCACCTCAATCAAAACACTTTCGCCCATATTGTGAAATGAAATTAACGTATGGCCTTCCTCCTTCCCATAGTTGATGGAGTTGATCACCAAATTGGTCAAGACCTGGTGGATCTTTCCAGGGTCAGCCTTTACATAGAGCGGGTCGTAGTTCTTTTTGAAGCTTAGATCGATCCCTTTGGAGCTTGCCTTCATCTCTGCGGCATCCATCACATCTTCACAGATCTCAACGATATCCACTTTTTTGAGGACCACTGAGTCTCTACCCGACTCCAGTTTAGTAATTGCATCAATGTCTTTGATCAACTCTATCAGGCGATCCAGATTTCGGTCTGCTCTACCCAAATAGTCCTCATTGATATTGTCGTCATTGAGTCCACCTTCCAGCAGAGTGTGTAAATAACCCTGAAGATTGAATATGGGTGTTTTGAGCTCATGGGCGAGGTTTCCGATGAATTCTCGTCTGAATTCAGCTTGTTCTTTCAGCCTTTCGATTTCTTCGCGGCTTTCTTTGGCAAACTTCAAGGCATCTCTTTTGGCCTTCTCAAAGATCTCATCCGACATGTATTGCTCTGTCTTGTCCTCAACAGCCTTGTTGCCTTGAATGATACGGTAAATGATATTGAGCTTGGAATTTACTACTCGCTCAAGCATGAAATAGACAGATAGGAATGAGAGTAGAAATGTGATCCCAGCGAACACCAGCAGACTCATCATAGGAATCACAAGGGAAGACAGGTATGAAACCACCCATAGCACCAGCGCAGAGATCACGCTGATGATCAGTGCAATAAGAGCAGCAAGTTGTCTGGGCGTTCTTTCCCTCATTAAGCGGAGTACTTGTAGCCGACTCCCTTAATGGTTTTGATACTGTCGTCTCCGATCTTTTCTCTAAGCTTTCTGATATGGACGTCTATTGTCCGATCTCCCACGATAACATCTTCTCCCCAAACTTTGGAAAGAATAGTTTCACGGTTGAAAACCTTACCCGGAGTTGACACCAACAAAGAGAGCAACTCAAATTCTTTCTTGGGCAAAGTTAATTCTTGATCGTCTTTAATCACGACATATCGGTCTCTATCTATAACAATTCCTATCTGAGGCTCTGAAGTGGAGGAACTATTTTGATTATTCTGCCTTCGAAGCATCGCTTTGATCTTACTAACCAAGACCTTAGGCTTAACCGGTTTAGTGATATAATCGTCCGCTCCGGCGTCCAGTCCAGCAATTTGGGAGTAGTCTTCACCACGCGCAGTTAAAAACGAGACCAGAGTTTTGGAAAGATCAGGAATTTGTCTGATTTCCTGACAAGTTTCGATCCCATCCATTTCGGGCATCATCACATCTAGAAGAATGAGATCTGGCTTTTTTTCTTTTGCAATTTGAATAGCCTCTCTGCCATTGTTACTCGAAAGGACATCAAAGCCCTCCTTCTTTAAGTTATACCCTATGAACTCAAGAATATCGGGTTCATCATCAACGATTAAAATCTTTTTAGAACTAGCTGTCATGGCTTTTTAATATGATGGATCAAAGATTGGGGTAGTTCAAGGCTTCATTATTAACTCATCTTTACGGAACTGTTAAGTGTTGAGCCTTGAAACAGAGTCTAATTTTCCCTTAATAAGCACATAATATACCTTTATTATTATTGTCGATTCTTCGTTTTGGCACCTCTCTATTGTTACCGAATTGTTAAAGGTACTTAAAGCAAGCTTAACACCTGATTGACGTCCTATTAAATCCTTCAGTAGTTCTTTGCGTCCAAATTCTAAAGCAAACGAAAGACCATTTATTATGAAAAAAGTAATTCTATTTACAAAACAAGTTAGCATGGCTGCGCTAGCACTTGGTTTGGTTTTCTCTTCTTGTAACAGAGATGGGTGTACTGACGAAGCTGCGTTGAACTATGACGAAAAAGCAAAGAAAGACGACGGATCATGTGAGTATCCTGATACCACAAGTGATGTGATCGTTACATCTAATATTACTGGAGACGAAACTTGGGTGAACTCAAGAATCTATGTACTTGGAGGAAGAATCGCTGTTGAAGATGGCGCTACTCTAACTATCGAGCCAGGAACAATCATCAAAGGACAAGCTGGAACTGGTGCTAATGCAACTGCACTACTTGTAGCAAGAGGAGGTACATTGATCGCAGAAGGAACTGCTGATCAGCCTATCATTTTCACCTCTGTTGCTGATGAGATCGAGATTGGACAGATCGAGTCTCCTAACCTAGACCCAACAACATCAGGTCTTTGGGGTGGTGTTCTCGTTTGTGGAAAAGCTCCTATCTCTGCATCTAACGATGACGGGGCAGACCTTTCAGAAGTTCAAATCGAAGGAATTCCAACATCTGATGCGAACGGATTATACGGTGGTACTGAAGCTGGTGACAACTCAGGTAGCATTAAGTATATCTCTATTCGTCACGGTGGTTCTAACATTGGTGCAGGTAACGAGATCAACGGTCTTACTCTTGCGGGTGTTGGTTCAGGAACTGTTATCGAAAATGTTGAGGTTGTAGGTAACCAGGATGACGGAATCGAGTGGTTCGGTGGAACAGTAAACGTTACGAATGCTGTTGTATGGAATGCCGGCGACGACGGAATCGATACTGACCAGGCATGGACTGGTACTCTTGATAACTTCATCGTAGTTACTTCAATTGGTCACAGCTTTGAGCTTGACGGACCAGAAGGTTCAGCTACTGGAAGCCACGTGATCAAGAACGGAACTGTAGTTGCTTCTAACTCAGACAGAACTTCAGAAGACCTTATCAATACTGATGCTAACTCTGGTGTTACACTTGAGAATATTCACATCACTGGAATTGAAGCTGGACAGCAAGTGAACAGAACAACAGATAACCCAGGGGTATCTTTTGTGAATATTACGTTGGATGTACCTGCTGCTAATCTTGATGACTACATTGCAGACGGATCAGCTCCATCTGGCATCACAGCTGGAGGTTCTCCTCAGGCTGACGCCAATGTATTCTCAGGATGGTCATGGGCTGCTGTTTCTGGTGGACTTTCAGGACTATAATCAAGATAGATACAATTAAATAAGAATATCCTAACAGGGTTTCCGCTACTTGCGGAACCCTGTTTTTGCATTTTAGAATCATGAAGCAAATTGCCCTTACATTCACCCTCATTCTTCTAAGCTTTTATTCCTTTTCTCAAAAAGGAAAAATTAGAGGTACCGTTTATGATGATGGAAACGGATTAAGCATGATCGGAGCAACCGTCATGATTCAAAACACCACCAATGGGACCACTACCGACCTCGACGGTAACTTTGAACTGAGTGCGGACCCAGGCCAGTACACTCTGGTCATTTCCTTTGTTAGCTATCAGGATATCATCTTAGAAAATGTAGCTGTAACTGCTGACAAGATCACGAGCCTTCCTGATATTTTCATGAAGACTGCCACTGAAAAGCTAAAAGAGTTTGTCGTTGAAGCTACCGCGAGGAGGACAACGGAGACTGCTCTCCTAAAAATGAAAAGTAAATCGGCAGCAATGATAGATGGGGTGTCATCAGCGACATTCAAACTGGCTGGTGATGGATCTGCAGCTGAAGCTGCCAAACGTGTTACTGGAGTTACTGTTGAAGGAGGAAAATACATTTATGTACGGGGACTTGGAGACCGATACACGAAGACCAGTCTGAACGGTATGGATATACCAGGATTGGATCCAGATCGAAACTCCTTGCAGATGGATATCTTTCCAACAAGTCTGATCGACAACATCATCATCTCTAAAAACTTTACTGCTGAAATGCCAGCAGACTTCACTGGTGGGCTTGTGAATATTGAAACAAAAGCTTTCCCCGATGAGCAATTCTCAGAATTGAGCGTAGGACTTGGCTTTACACCTGGAATGCACTTCAATGATAATTATGTGACCTCTGAGAGAGGAAATTTGGATTGGATCGGTGTGGATGATGGAACAAGAGCACTTCCAGACCGCGCGAGAAGTACAAGAATACCTACTCCCTTTTCTGGTGCTTCAACACAAGAGGTGGATCAATTCCTTAGAAGCTTCAATCCGAATCTTGCAACGGAAACGCAAACAAGTTTCATGGATTACAGTCTTTCCTACTCTACCGGAAACCAGATCAAACTCAAACAAAAAGAAGATTCAGATAAGGATCCCTTCAAGTTGGGCTACAATTTTGCGATCAGCTACAAGAACCAAACACGTTTTTACGACGATGTGATCTACGGTGAATATCAAAAGCAGATCGACCCAACAGAAACAGAAATGCGCTATGCAACGGTTCAAAATGGGGTTCAGGGTGAAAACAATGTGCTTGTCGGAACCATGGCTGGTTTAGCATTGAAAGATAAATTCAACAAGATCAGCTTAACGGCTCTGCATCTTCAAAATGCTGAGAACAGGGCAGGTAACTTTCTTATAGACAATGATGGTTCTGCAGTTGGACAATCTGGTTACATTGCCTTCTCAGATAACATTGAGTTTAGTCAACGTACCCTGAGCAATGTGATCCTCGCTGGAGAGCACAGAACAATAGAAGATATCTGGTTGATCAAGTGGAAGGTTTCTGGAACTTATTCTACACTCAATGATCCTGATATTCGTAAAACAGCCTTCACTGCTCGCCCAATTGATACATTATTCATGGCGGGTGCAGGTGGAAATCCTTCAAGAATTTGGAGATCACTGCAGGAAAGAAACTTTAATGCCAGATTGGATTTTGAAAGAAAATACCAATTCCGTTCAAGAACAGCCAAGTTTAAGTACGGCGTAAACCAATTGGTCAAAAGCAGGGATTATGAGATCCTATTCTTTGATGTTCAATTCCTAACCAACCAAAGTTGGTCTGCTGTTGATCCTAATCTGGTTATGGCTCCTGAAAATCTGTATCCAAACAAACCTAATGGAGTTTACTTGCAGTCAGGGAACAACAATCCTAACCCTAACCAGTATAGCTCCATTGTGAGCAATACTGCAGCATATGTTAGTACAGAATTACCACTAACCGAAAACATCAAGAGTATACTTGGACTTCGTGCCGAGAATTTCATCCAAACGCATACTGGAAGGGATCAGGCCTTTGCCAATGGTGATGAGGTTAACGGAAACAATCTTGTGAACGAGCGGGTACTTAATTCACTTGACCTGTTTCCGTCTGTTAACTTCATCTGGGCGCTCACGGACAACCAGAATTTAAGATCTGCTTACTCTAAGACCATCGCTCGTCCTTCATTCAAGGAACTTTCATATGCACAGATCATTGATCCTTTGACCAATAGGATCTTTAATGGAAGTTTGTTTGAATACACAGCATGGGACGGAAACCTGATCGAAACCAGAATTGATAATGCCGACTTGCGATGGGAATATATTTCAAACTCTGGAGAGACCTTCTCGATCAGTGGGTTCTACAAATACTTCCAGGATCCGATTGAATTGGTTCGTATTCCAGAACAGCAAACAAGTACAGAGTATCAGCCAAGAAATGTGGGTACAGGTCAGGTATATGGAATCGAAGCTGAGTTTAGAAAAAGCCTTTCATTCCTTTCTGAAAGCCTAAAAGACTTCATCGTTTCTGGTAATTTCACCATGGTTGAGTCTCGGATCGATATGACAGATGTTGAGTTCCAGGCAAGAAAGAACTATGAGAATGAAGGGGAGAACATTCAACGAACCAGACAGATGGCAGGGCAAGCTCCATACGTGATCAACGCCGGGCTTACCTATAGAAATATAGAAAGAGGTTTGAATGCCGGTTTGATGTACAACGTAAAAGGTCCTACGCTCTTTATCGTTGGAGCTGGCCTTTTCCCAGACATCTATGTTGATCCATTCCACAGCCTTAACTTCAGCGTGAGTAAGTCATTTGGTGAGGACAATAGAAATGAACTCGACTTTAAAGTGGGGAATATCCTGAACGATAACATCGATCAGTTCTACGCCTCATTTAATGCCGAAGATCAACCATTTACCCAGTTTAGCCCAGGAGTTGCTTTCAGCCTGGGCTATAGTCTGAAATTCTGATCCCCTGCTTCAGGTTCAAGATTGGCTTGTGTGTCTGATGCCTCAGAACCCAATGCAATTCGTATTTTCGCCCACTCAATAAGAAGCAGGGATGGACTACGATTTCAGAGCGATCGAAAAGAAGTGGAGAGCCTACTGGGCTGAGCAAAAGACCTTTCGAGCAGAGAATGATTCGGAGAAAGAAAAGTTCTATGTGCTCGATATGTTTCCCTATCCATCTGGCTCAGGGCTGCATGTTGGTCACCCTTTAGGTTATATCGCCTCTGACATCCTATCTCGCTACAAGCGATTAAAAGGCTTTAATGTACTTCACCCAATGGGCTATGATGCCTTTGGACTACCTGCCGAGCAATACGCGATTCAAACCGGACAGCATCCGGCAAAAACAACAGCTGAGAACATCAAGCGATACCGTGAGCAATTGGATCTTATCGGATTCAGTTTCGATTGGGAAAGGCAAGTGAATACCTCTGATCCTAAATTCTACAAATGGACCCAGTGGATCTTCATTCAGCTCTTCAACTCCTGGTACAACCTTAAAAGCAATAAAGCGGAGGCGATCGATTCGCTCATCGATCACTTCAAACAACAGGGCACTTTCAATTTGGAAGCTTTTACGGATAGTCCACAGGAGTTCACATCTGATGAGTGGCTGGCATTTGATGAAAAACAACAGTCTGATATACTATTGAACTATCGATTGGCTTATCTCGATGAAGCCAATGTAAACTGGTGTCCTGCCCTTGGAACTGTTTTAGCAAACGATGAGATCAAAGATGGTTTGAGTGAACGCGGCGGTCACCCCGTTGAGCAGCGTAAAATGACCCAATGGATGTTGCGCATTAGGGCTTATGCAGATCGACTGCTCGAGAATCTCGATCACCTCGATTGGGTTGATTCCCTTAAAGAGATCCAGCGCAATTGGATCGGTAGATCAGAAGGGGCAAGCTTGAGTTTCAGACTCAAGGATCACGAAGAGAGTATTGAAGTTTTTACAACGCGCCCAGACACGCTCTACGGAGTATCATTCATGGTACTCGCACCAGAACATCTGCTTGTTGAGCAAATTCGTTCTGAATCTCATAAGAAGGAAGTTGAAGAATACGTAGAATGGGCTCAGAACCGATCGGAGCGAGAGCGTATGGCTGAGGTGAAAGAGGTCACAGGGGCATTCACCGGTGCTTATGCAATTCACCCGCTTACCAATGAACAGATTCCAATTTGGATCAGTGATTATGTACTGATGAGTTATGGAACTGGTGCGATCATGGCCGTTCCAGCCGGCGATCAAAGGGATTGGGATTTTGCCAAGCATTTCAAGATCCCAATTCCAAACATATTTGATGCTGACATCTCTGAAGCGGCCTGTGCTGATAAAAATGCAGTGCTGGCTAATTCGAAAGATCTCAACGGCCTTACCGCCAATGACGCGATCCCTAAAATGATCGACCTCATCGAATCGCAGGACCTGGGCACAAGAAAAGTGAATTATAAACTTCGCGATGCCGTTTTTTCTAGGCAACGATACTGGGGAGAACCATTTCCAATAGCCTACCAGAACGGGATACCCTATGCTCTCGAAGAGGGTCAACTACCCCTAGTTCTGCCGGAGGTAGATAAGTATTTGCCAACCCAGGAAGGAGACCCTCCTCTTGGTAGGGCCAAAGATTGGGAAGACAGCAAAGGCAATCCGCTTGAATTGAACACTATGCCCGGCTGGGCAGGGTCTAGCTGGTACTTCCTCAGATACATGGACCCGCATAACGAAGAGGAGTTTGTATCTAAAAAAGCAGCGGAATACTGGCAAAACGTAGATGTGTACATCGGTGGTGCTGAGCATTCAACCGGACACTTATTGTATTTCCGTTTTTGGACCATGTTCCTGTATGATCTTGGCTATATCCCATTTGAGAATCCAGCTAAAAAACTGATCAATCAAGGGATGATCCTGGCTGAAGATGGCCAAAAGATGAGTAAACGTTATAGGAATGTGGTAAACCCAGACGATATCGTAGAAAGTTACGGAGCAGACTCTTTGCGTTTGCACGAAATGTTCCTTGGGCCGATCACCGATCACAAACCCTGGAACACAAAAGGGATCGATGGGGTTCATCGTTTTTTAAAGAAGATGTGGCGTCTTTATCACAACGATCAAAACGAATTTAGGCTGAGTGAGGAGGCAGCCAGCGAGGAAGAGCTGAAGGTCTTGCACAAATGCATGAAGAAAGTAGAAGAGGACATGGAGCGTTTTTCATTCAATACCTCCGTGAGTCACTTCATGGTCTGCGTCAATGAACTGAGCTCACTCAACTGCAATAAACGATCTATTCTGGAGCCCCTGGCAATTCTCGTTTCTGCCCACGCTCCGCATATCACTGAAGAGCTTTGGAACAAAATGGGTCACAAGCAAAGCATCAGTTTTGCCAACTTCCCTGAGTTTAAAGAGGAGTATCTCAAAGAATCGAGTTTAACCTACCCGGTGATGTTCAATGGAAAGAGGCGTTATGAGATCACTGTAGATGCTGATCTAAAGCCCAAAGAAGTAGAAGCCCAGGCACTTGAGCACGAATTTGCCGACAAGTGGCTTGAAGGCAAAAGCCCTAAGAAAGTAATTGTTGTTCCCGGAAAGATCGTGAATGTGGTCGTATAAGTAACCTAGTAGTACTTATAGCGATTGTCTTCCACATTCTTTGATTCCTTCAATGCTTCGTAGACTTCCTGATCAATTCTAGCTCTCAACGATTGAGCGATCTGATCGCGAATGATCTTGTAGTCTGGAGCAACTGCAGGTTCTGTGAATTCATTCATTTGAATGATCACTACACCTTCTTCTCCTTCGAGAGGTTCAGAAATTTCACCTGCCTGCATACCAAAGATCACTCCCATTAGGAAGTTATCCCTTCCCATTCCAGGAATAGAGAATTCATTGAATGTGATACCTTCAACACTTTCAACCTCGGTCTCAAGCATGGATGCCACTTCTTCGATTGAACTGTACTCGGTCAAATTGCTCGTGATCAGCTCAGCTTTCTTTTCCTTGATCACTTCCAATTCAATGTCTTCTTTCACCGCTTCAAAGCTGAGTACACCTTCTTCTTTGATCTTATCTACTGATACTACGATGAATCGATTCCCCTGCTCAAAAGGTTCTGAGACCTTTCCGCTTTCATTGTCATAGATCCAACGAATGACATTTCGGGGAGATTCGAAGTCTCCGAGTGTTTTGTCCTGCTCTTTGATGAAGTCAAGCTCTGATACCTGCAGCTCAGGTGCCTCTTCCACTGCTACTTCAAAGGCCTCAATGTTGCTGTTATTGATGGAAAACTCAGACGCTTTGTTATAAATGTTATCAAAGGTGTTTTCCGATGGGCCAATCCTTCTTGTTACAAAGGCAAGAACAAGCTTCTCTTTCTCCTTTGTTTTGTTTGTGATCTCGATAAGGTGATATCCAAATTGGGTTAGTACAATAGTAACATCACCTTTTTCACCATCAAAACAAGCCTGCTCAAAAGGAGGAACCATTTTCCCTCTGGTAAACCAATCGAGATCTCCACCTTTGTTCGCAGATCCAAAATCCTCAGAGTATTTCTCCGCCATCTCTTCGAAATTGTTCTTTCCTGAGATCACTGTTTTGATGCTATCGATCAGTTGTTTTGCGCTGGCTGTATCACGCTCTTCATTGATCGGGATAAGAATGTGTCGGGCTCTTACAGAGTCAGATTCCATTTTGGTATTGAGGATCTTCACAATTCTCATTTCCGGACCCATGGTAAATGGTCCGTATACCTGATCAACTTCTCCATTAAACAACACAGTATCAATTCCCCTTGGTACATCGCTTCGTCCAGCCAGTTGCAGGTTCATTGGCACATCACTGTATTCATTGATGAAATCAGTATCGTTTGCCGCCTCAAAGAAGGCATCCTTTAAAGATCTCAATTCATTTTCAAGAAGCTCAATGTCCTCATCGGTAGGCTCTACATTAAAGATGGTATACTTGATCGATCGGGTCGTTTCATCCTGCTGGTATTCAGGTTTAGACTTGTTTTCGTTGTAGTATGATCGCAGATCTCCTTCGTCATAGCTTATCTCTTCATCAGAGATATCATCATATCGTTTCAAAACATAAGCGAAGCGAGCCGCCCTGTTTTCTTCCTGGTGATATAATTCTACGTCTTTTGCGGTGGCGTATAGTGAAGACTCTATGAGCTTGTTATACTTACTCACCATTCGATTTGTCTTCAGAGCTTTTTCTAGTGGTAACCATTGCTCAACCTGGTCTGAGTTAATGATATTCTTGAAATAAGCAATGGCTTTTTGATTATCCAAACCTCCCTGTGGAGCGCGGAATTGCTCAAAGATCTGACCACTTTGCGGATTAGTGAAGTATCTTGTAAGAACAGGGTTTGACGGATTGTTCTTCAGCTGAAAGAAGATCTCCTCTGCTGTAGCGTCAATGCCGACTTTATCGAATTCTGCAAGTAGTACTTTTTCTTGAAGCAACTGATTCCAAACCTGATTTCTAACTTGCTCTCTTTGCTGTTCGTTGGCAGTTTGACCACTCATCTGCTCCTGAACCATTGACTCAAATCTTCGGTAGCTGATCGGCTCACCGTCGATCTCACCAACATTATTGCTCCCACGAAGGAGTCCGCTTCCTGAGTTAAGGAGGTCTCCTAGGACAAATAGTGCCATAGCTACTCCAACAGTAACTAAAATCAGACCTGATTTTGAGCGAATTTTACCAATTACAGCCATTGAAATTTCAATTTATTTATAGGCGTGCGAATATAATAGAAATAAGCTCTACTAAAACTTTAATGTGCAAGGGATTAGCGCCTAAATGTTGAGCGCGCTGAGCTTAACTGTATCCACTTTGTTCTCACTGCTCGCGATGACCTCGATGATGTATGGTCCCACTTCGATCTTTTCGTGCAGTTCTGGAATGCTTTCATGAAAGTGATAGATTAGTCCCGCCAATGTTGTATAATCCTCTGATTCTGGGAGATCCAGCTCATATTCACCGTTGATGTAATCGATCTCAAGGCGAGCCGAAAACATGAATTGACCTTCAGATATTCTCGTCTCGATATACTCTTCCTGATCGTGTTCATCTTCTATATCCCCTACAATTTCTTCCAGAATATCCTCAACTGTAACGATACCTGAGGTACCTCCGAACTCATCCAATACGAGGGCTATGCTCTTCTTTTGACGGTTTAAATTCGCCAGGATCTCGTTAGCCGGCATTGATTCAGGAATGACGGGGATCGGAATGATCACTTCTCTGATCTTTTTCGGCTTTTTAAAGAGCTCGTTGGAATGGACATAACCGATGATATGATCGATATCTTCTCGATAGATGAGGATCTTTGAAAGACCGGTGTTTTGGAAAGTGTCCTTTAACTCTTCAATATCAACACTTTCTTCCAATGCGACCAATTCGGTTCGTGGGATCATGCATTCCCGGGCCTTGGTCTTGCTGAAATCAAGCGCATTCTGAAAGATCTGCACCTCATTCTCAAGATTCTCCAGTCGCTCCTTATCTGCCGTCGCTTCTTTCACATAATTATCAAGATCTACCCTACTAAAGGCCAGCTTCCCCTCAGTGATATTCACTTTGAGGAACTTCTTCAGAAATGCATTCGCCAGCAAATTTGTCACCTTCACAAGAGGGTAAAGCAAATAATAGAGTAGAAATGTGGGTATGGCAAAAATGCTCAGTGTTCTGTTTGGATTTATGCGAAACAGGGCCTTGGGCAGAAATTCAGCGGTAACCAGGATCAAAAGTGTGGACACCAGTGTTTGGATCAGCAGAACCAATACATCATTGTCGCCCAGTGCCTGAATGATCAAGGGTTCAAACAGATAAGCAAAGCTGATCCCGTAGATCACCAATGCCACATTGTTGCCCACTAACATAGCTGTGATAAAATCCGAAGGATTCTGAATGAAGCCTGAGAATATTCTGGCCGATAGATTCCCCGCTTTTTTATCCAGCTCAACTTTCAGCTTGTTGCTGGAAACAAAGGCGATCTCCATGCCAGAAAAGAAAGCAGAGAAGGTCAGCGAAACAAAAATGACAGATAAGCTATCCACTCTGAATCAAATATAAGATATCCTAATCTTCTTTTTGTTCTCTCGCTTCCTGACGCTTCCGAATAAAGCGACGCATGCCGAACAGTCCGGCTGCGAGGAAGGGAAATATGAAAAGAAAGGTATTCTCATCGAGCACTTCAGGATTCTGATTCCACTTGTAGCCTGCGTAGAGCGCGGTTGCGATGGCAACTACAAGCCAGAAATACTCCATAAAACGATTGTACTTATTCACTTTCTGATTGATTTGATTCTTCGTCTTCAACGGTAATGGTACCCTTGATCTTTTTTATTCTGTACTTTGAAAAGTCTTCTTTGGCCTCGAGGCCTTCACCGTAAATGATCTCTTTTCCTGTATTGATCTTCACGAATTCTGTGGAATTGATCATTCGATCTTCTTCAGTCCAGGTGAGCTGTTCGGTCTCTAATATATGACCTTCAGTATTTATGACTTTCACCTGATCACGTACCTCCAATTTTTTTTGATCGGGAAAATGTCGGCCGTAATTTGCATTCAAAGTAGACTCGATCTCACCAGCTGTATTGTATACCTTTAAGGTCACCCCATCGGGAAACTCGGTGATATTGGAATCGTTCACATGACGCTCCAAACGCGGTGCAGAGATCACCAGTTTTAACCTGGCCGAATCCGTATAGATCAACTCTACATTCTTCGCTGTTTCCTCAGGAAGGGTATCTTGTTGGGTGAATTTCTTGATCTTTTCCGGGCTATTCTCACAAGAAAAAAGAACCGCCGCAATAAACATTGCGACGGTCAAATTCAATATGCTTTTAGCCTTGTTCTTCATGAATTAGTTTACGCGTACGGTGGTGGTTTCACCGATCCATCCGCCAACTGTAAAGCTAGTACCTTCCTGAAAACTGTGAAAGAAACAATCCTGTTTTGATGGGAACTGCGCTTTTGCCTGTCCCAACTTGGTATTGGCCTTATCAGCTACGGAAGAATCTACCTGTTTCGCTTTAGCGTATTTATCATAAGCTGCCCAGTATCCTGCTGATTTATCGCAATCGTTCTCTCCAATAGCTTTAGATGATCCAGCATAGGCATCACCGATCAGCAGATAAGCTTCACCATTATTCGGATTAAGCTCAATAGCCTTTCTCGCCCATTTTCTCACAGTAGGGTAATTCTTAGAACCTAGGCTTGCGGCTGCTGCTCTTAAGTAAGATTCCTCTTTTCGTTTGTTATCATCCGTCAGTTCAGCCGCCTGCACAAAGTAATCCACCGACTCAGCGTAGCTACCTTTTTTCAAGTACCATGTTCCAATGGCATAAGCCGACTTGTCGCTTGGCTCGATCTCATTCAGCTTAACTGCTGCATCTATGTAAAGCTGTGCCTCAGTACATTCTTTGGTTTGCATCAAGCCAATGATGTTCTTCAATAAAGAAGGGTCATCTGAATTTGCATCAAACTTGGGTTGAAACAATTTGATGAGATCATCACAGCTCGCGATCGGAGCAAACATCTTTTGAAGATTGGCCTCTGCTACTTCATATTGTTTAACTCGCTTTGGATTGCTGCTAGATTTGTTTGCATCAACCACAGCCATGAGTTCTGGGAAAAGAGCGATCACTTCTTCTTTTTCCGCTTTTCCAGCCTTCAGCATCTGCAATCTTGACTTAAACATGTAGACCAATACACCAGCCTCTGTTTTGTTTCCGCGCAGCTGGTAACTTTCATTCAAAGTTTCGTAAGCCGCTTTGGGGTCATCTCCAAATTTAGCGAGATCGGAACCTTTGCGACCCAGTACAAATCCTTTCTGACCAAAGTTTTCAATTCTCAAGTCATAAATGGTCATTAAGGTATCAAGAAGCTCTTCTTTTCGCTTTGGGTCCTTTTCCTTGCTGATAAAAGTGGCATACATCACTGCACCTCTTAGGTAAAGGTTCTTACTTGATTTAGGGCAAGTTTCCACAGCCTGCTTCCAGGCAGGAATTGCATTCTTAAAAGCCTTTTGCTTGTAGTACTCAGAGTACACAGAAAGGTTTTTGATACAATTTAAACTATCTTCAGGAGTAGCTCCGTACTTTCCCTGTGCGAAAACTCCCACAGTCATCAAACTCACTACGATTACACTTAGTATCGATCTCATTTTATTCGGTTTTTCTATCAATCTATTTTTCTTCTGTAGAACCAGCGGTCAAATTTATTAGGAGTCATGATGATCCCAAAATTGATTCGGGAGATCGACTCTGTTAGTCCGGATACCGGCAAGTTTCGCTGGGCAAACTCCCAACCGATATTCAAACTTGACAAGGACCCTGATTTCAACATGGGTATACCTAGTCCAAGACTTATGCCAAATTCATCAACTGCCTGACCCTGGTCGGTAATATGGCTTTGTCCAATTCTAGCTCCAGCTCGATACCTCATAAACTGAAAGAGGTCGTTTGAAGCTCTGTAATCGGGCCAAAATTCCGCACCCAATGCGAACATAACACGGTTTGAAAGACCTTGTTCGTTATTAAATACGCTAAGATCCGACCAGTTCGTTTGCTCATAGTTCAGCGAGAAGTACCATTTCTTATTCACCTCTAGGGCCAATCCGGCTCTTTGCGTAGCAGGAATCGTTGAAGATCCGGTATCGATCGTATTGATCAGCGTATCGAGGATATTTGATCCCTCGCCGCTGTATACCCCGGTAAAACGAATGCTTGACAGCTCTCTACTCGTTCTAACATTGCCAGCATACTCGTAAGCCACACCTGCATTCATGATCAGCTTCTTTGAGAGTATTCTGCGGTAGATAAAGCCCGCCTGTGCACCAAAATCACCAAATAGCAGATTCTCGGCGGTTCTGGAATTGAAAGTACCTGCATTAGAGATCTGTGTGATGGCTGAGCGCTCAATAAATCCAAAATAATAGTTTGCTCCAATGCCGAAAGAGAGGTTGGTGAGGCTATCCTCATAAAAGCGATAGGAAATGTTTCCATTGACCTTATTGATTCCTCCATCACCCTGATAAGAGTTAAAGAATTCTCCGGTTTCTGGTAAGGAACCACTTTCACTCAAGGCGCACTCTACCCTTGTGAAGGGACTTAAACCAAAGCTCACTCCCAGTTTTTTTGCATTGGCAAAACCCAGGGCAAAATGACGGATCGAAACATTCGATTGTGTTCCTGAGTAATTGGGTCCATTGTAGCGATGATTGCGCATTTGCAGCGCAACATCAAATGCTGGACTCGCCAAAAAGGCATTTGCTGCAGGGTTCTGTACATTCACATAGTCGGCCTGTAGCACTGCAGTTTGAGCTCCTGCCAGACTTCGGGCAATGGTATAACCCGATCCCATAGGATCACCCAGGCCAAAGATAGAATTGGGCACATTGATCCCTTCCTGAGCCACAAGGTTGAGACTCAAAAGAGTGATCAATAAGGAAAGGCTGATTTTAGCCACGGTTGTAAAGCAGGATTTCATTTAGGCCCTTAAGCACCAGATTTGAGTCTGCAAAAATGTGATTTTTAATGACTTTGACCAAGCGGAATGCATCTCCGCCTGTTAAGATTACTTGAATATCGTCGAATTTCTTCTCAACGGCTGCGATCATTCCTTCTATTTCGTACTGCACAGCATGCATAACGCCCGATTGTAGCGAGTGTTGTGTAGTGTTTCCGATGAATTCTGGCGGAAACTCAATTTCCACTTCTGGAAGGCTGGCTGTAAACTGATTCATTGCTTTGGTGCGCATAGCAAGTCCGGGTGAGATTGCACCTCCCAAGTACTCCCCTTTTTCATTTACTACATCATAGGTGATGCAGGTTCCAAGGTCAATGCTCATGGCTGCTTGTTGTGGAAATCTGGCATGAGTGGCAACAGCTGCAGCAATGCGATCGGTTCCAAGGCTTTCAACACCTTTGTACTTGAGCTTAATTGGCAGCGGAGTATTGTGCTTAAGCACCTTAACTGAAATACCCAATTCTTCCTGGAGGGATTCCAGGTCTTGTGATCCAACTTGTGAGATGATGGCAGCTTCGATCCCTTGCAACTCTTCTTTTGCTGGCAAAGCAATCCCTGAAGATAGGATATCCCGTTCTTCAAACACCGCCCAATGCGTTCGGGTATTCCCGAGATCCATACAAAGCATTTTGCCCACAGCCCGCAAAATTAGCAATAAAGCAAGCCAGCAATATTTTATTGCTCATTATCGGAACTAAAATTTATACATTTGCAGCCCGCTTTAAAAAGCGACCAAGGCGGTGCCATAGCTCAGTTGGTAGAGCAACGGACTGAAAATCCGTGTGTCGCTGGTTCGATTCCAGCTGGTACCACTTAAGAAAGCAAAGCCTTCCCGTGAATACGGGAGGGCTTTTTTTATTTGCCTGAGCGAAAGTTTACTTTCAAGCGATAGGTAAATGAAAAAAGGCTGAGCCGCCAGGATCAAGGCTTTGCTTTTAGACTACGGGAACACGTCTGGAACATTTCGAGCTAATGGCGAGGGATGAATCCAGCTACACCACTCCACTGTAGCCATACTTACTAGTGTCTGCCTTAATTTCATTGAGTAATGCAAGCGAAAGTGAATCGTCCAAAAAACTTCGCATAATAAGTGTGTCAGGTAAATTATCAAGTAATGTATACAGATCGTATACTCCTTCCAAGGTAGAGTTGGCAATACTGTCCAGTAGCTCGCATAATTTTTGGAAATTGGTTTTCTGTAATAATCCAAAATTTGAAGTTTATCCGTTCAGTTATTCACTCTAAACTGAACCGTAGACTGGCCACTTAATGATTTAAGTACGACGAAATAGTTACCTGGATCAAGATTTGATGTCTTGATAATTAGGTCGTTTTTATCGCGATTGAGCTCTTCGATTTGAAATCTTCTACCTGAAACATCAAAAATTGACACTTGAAGTCCATCCGTTTCAATTTTCTTATTGCTTTTTATCCTCAAGACATTAGAGTCAATAGGGTTTGGGACTACTATAAGTTCAACAAAATTTGATTGAGCATCTTCAAGATCGGTAAGGTTTGCTTCCAATATCCAAAGTTTGTCACTTTCTCTAATAGAACTATCGGCATACTGTTTTTGAGTACTCCCAACTGCAACAAAATCCCCATTTTTTCTTAACTCAAGTCCTGTCACAGTCACAGATTCATATCCAAAATTACCTATTCCTATTAAGGCCAGAGAGTCACTTAAATGATAGATAACTACAGGATTCGTTGATCCATACGTATTATTATTGATTGCAATCAGCAATTCGCCATCTTCTGTAAACGAGAGTTGTCCAGAACGCAGAAGATCAGATCCATCTGATTCGAAAATATATTCTCCAAGCTTATCACCTGTAAAATTATAGGCAACGACTCTAATTTCATCTCTCGACTTGAATGCACTGAAATGCAATATTAACGAGTCATTAACCTCAAATCTATCGAATTCCATATCCAGTTCAAGTTGACTATTTATTGTAGTGAAGTTTCCTTCTCCATCCAAGGACTGAATTTTTCTATCTAAACTATCTCCCGCGATTACGCTAAAGCAATAAAGAATATTATTCTTTTCATCAAATGATGTGGCTTTGACGTCTGGACCTAAATTATATTTAGCCTCTGGAGTTAGGTCAGAATCAAGAATTTCATAAAACACATCATTCGATTGACTTCGATAAACTGAGTGAAATTCATTGTCACGATTGAAAAATTCTAAGTTTCTGAAACGTTCGCAGATCGTATCTTGAAAAGCAAAACCAACGGCATTATTGATGTCATAAATCCCGACTACCCTTTTCGCACAAGGACTTGATATTAAAACGCCAGATGATGTCTGATAATTTGATCTATCAATTCTTCCTGTCCCAGCATATTGTCCACTCCCATATGAAATCAATTTATCATGAACATAATTAAATGACGCCGTATCCAGTGTGTCAATCAGTAAATTTGACACTTTTAAAAGTACGTCCGTTCCAAAGTGTCCATCATATGGCCTGTTAACCAAAGAGTTATAAACTTGAAGGGTAGCCTTCAACTCTAATGTATCTTCTTGCCATTTGACTAGAAATGGATCATTTAGGCTTGTATTACTAGAATACTCTATTAAACTCTCTGTTTGCCCTAATAACATTGTGTTAACCGCTATTAATAGAATTGTCAGTACTTTCTTGAGAATCATGGATCTAATTTAAAGTTTTACAAATTTCTTGGAAATTGTATGCCCATTTGACAATTTGACGAATACATAGTATACCCCTGGCGTTAGAGCATCAATTGGAACCTCTATTCTGTTGTCCTTATTTAATTCAAGCATCTCAATTTTCATTCCATTAGAATTAACAATACTTATTTTCTTCACTCGACTGACCTCACTTTCCATTTTAATGAAGACAGTATTATGAGCTGGGACAGGCCAAACCTCAAAGCCATCATCAGCATACTCTAATGAATAGGTTCCTAACCCCCATCCTATGTCATACATCAGTCCTGCTGTCGCATCTCCAATGTGTCTGTGTGGTTCTCCTCTAGGGGCAAAAGGAAACATAATTCTGTCTGCATCAGTTGTATTGACAAAGTAGCCATTGTCCCAGTGTGATACGCTTGAGCCAGTATTGAATGTCGAAGG
>CBFHWY010000057.1:0-18710 GCA_965659675.1 Salibacteraceae bacterium
TCTAATCCCTGACCCCTAATCCCTGACCCCTAATTCCCAAGAAAAGCCGAATACATCCAAACCAGTTTTTCCTGTTCACGAATGTAGTCGCTCATGAGTGCATTGCTTCCTTCGTCGTCCAATTCATCGGAAATGTTGAGGATCTCGCGCTGGAGGGTGATCAATACTTTAAAAGCATCAAGAATGTTCTCAACGGCTTTAATACCATCCTCAACCTGACTGCTTTCTTTTACTTGAGAGTTTGAATTGTAGCTGCTATAGCGATGTTCAGGTGAGTGTCCGAGTGTTAGAATACGTTCAGCTACTTCGTCGATCTTGATCTGGAGATCATTGTAGAGCTCTTCGAATTTCACATGAAGTTCAAAGAACTTATCACCCTTGATGTTCCAGTGATAACCCCTCACGTTTTGATAAAATACCGAGTAATTGGCGAGTAGGTCGCTGAGTTTTGAAACGAGTTTTTCTGTTCCTTCTTTTTCTAATCCTATATGATTTGTACCTGACATATTTCTATTTACTGTTTATACTAACAAGACGATCTTGTACTGGTTTAAATTTTTGTTGCTCTTAACATTTCACGCTTTCCGGGAGGGCCTGGGATCTTTTCTACCTGAAAGCCACTGCTGATCATTGCCCTTTTTACACTTCCTTTTGCACTATAGGTCACAAGAACGCCTCCATCTGCACACATCGCATAGAGTTTTTCGAAAATGGCTTCATCCCACAACTCTGGTTGAACCCTTGGTCCAAAGGCATCCCAATAGATCAGATCGAATGCCTGAGTGGCGTCATAACTTTCGAAATCCGTTTGTATCTTTTGAAAGAAAAAGCCCGGGTATAATCGACTTTTTTGTTGCCATGGAATAGCATGGATCATGTTAAAAAGGCTCACACCCTTGGATCCCCAATAATCCCCATAATTGAGTTTCTCTAAAATGATGTCTTCAAGTGGAAAAGCCTCAATGGAGCTGTAATCGATCTCTGTTTTAAGCTCATTGCCATGAATTGCAGTAAGGATTGCATTAAGCCCTGTACCAAGTCCCATTTCGAACACATTTAGCCTTTTGGGTTGGCTTTGTAATCTGAATTTTAGACCGGCATCTATGAATACATGTTCCGCCTCCTGAACTGCTCCATGTGTGCTGTGATAGTGCTCATCAAGGCTGGAGTTGTAGATGGTACTTGAGCCATCCTTACTTTTTATGATCTCCAAGGTATTCACTGATGTGTGTTTTTATATCTGGGAAAAATGCGACAAATTCTCCTTTAAAATCATGATAATGATCACCTAGAAAATCAACCGCCTGCTCCATTCCCGATTCAAATCTGGCACGCCTCGACATGCCAAAGAAGACCCTTTGCAGATCCTGGGTATTTCGATAATTCAGAAGGATATTGCTCTTGTGCATATATTGAAAGAATCGTTGAGCCTTGGGACTAAGGAGTTGATGTTGCCTTTTAAGCAATTGGTATTTTGTGTTTGCATAAACACTCAGTTCCTCATGATGATGAACTTCCCAATCAAGCGCCAGAAAGTGATCATAGTAGATGTCTACGATAACTGGCGCATATTTCCTGAATTTCGGTCTCAATTTTGATACACTTTCTTTGAAGGCGGGGTGGCTGTCAGTATAGCGATCGATCTCGTGGTGCAGCTCGATGCCTTTTTGAACTGTCACTGGTAAGTCGGCTTTTTCTTTTGCGGTAAGAAAATCACCGAGATAGTTACCCAAAGCAAGGTCATCGTCTTCACCAGATAAATAAAAATGAGCCAAAAAATTCATGTATGGATCGAAGCACTAAATTCGAGCGATCAAATTATCACTCTGTGAGACAAAGCTATTTATCTCTGCTTTACTTCTTTGTTGTCCTTTTAACCGGACATTCGAGCTTTGCACAGGCTAGAGCCGGAGATCATCATTATCCAGCAACTCGCAACGCTTTTCATAACTCTTGCATGCAAGCCTACATCTATCACGAAGTTGGGTCCTACATCACTCAGAGCTATGATTATATATACGTGCTCAAAAATTTTTACAATACAAATTACCTCTTTCACGAACCCATTTCCTGGGCGATGAAGGTGAACCGATTCATCGACCTTGAGGGCATGGAGGAGGATTATGATCGACAACTCGGCTTTCTATTTCAGAATTATCAGATCAGTTTGTTCAGAGATACGGCTTTTCAGCAGCCCTATGCTTCACATGAGGTCGATTCTTTACGGGATAGTATCGGTATAGACCTAAATGGACTGGTCTTAAGAGAGAACTGGTATTTCCATCCAGAGATAAAGGGATTTAAAAAGGCAAACATTGCTGTGGGTCTACTCTCCAAAAAAGGGAAGATTTTGGCCTGGTACCCATATGGGCCGCTCAGAACTTTTCTGCTTCAGGTTTCCGATCCTTTTGGGGGATTTGCCCAAATGGATGAATTCCTGAACAGTGGATTATATCCAACATCCAAATTAAAGACCTCAAACACCCTGTGTTCAGATGCTTATGCCGTGGATGGCTTTGGAAATGAGTTTGAAGCTTTGTTTGAAGTGGCAGAATTTGCAAACCGCGTTCGGTATTGGGAATCGCTTCCCAAAGCTGAACGAAAGAAACGGGTGCCAGAAGGAGTAGAATATCAGCTAAACGCTGAGAAGATGCTGAATGGAGCTGCACAGTGGCCTTCATTTGTTGGACAAGGCATCTGTTCTCAGCAATTTGAATTGGGCCTGGCAAGCGGCAGTTTCCAAAAGAAAAAGGAAGATCAAATACTCATCAGCGCTTCTTTTAGATCCGGTTTGCGTCATGGGAAGTTCGAGTCTTTTTATGAGGATGGCCAAGCCAGAACTACCTATTACTTTAAGTCGGGTTTACAGGATAGTATCCAGCGTGTGTGGCATTCCAATGGTAAGTTGAGGTTCGAGTATATGATGAGCGATGGGGAGATGAATGGAAAATATGAGAGCTTTTTAGAAGATGGGCATTTTCACGAACGCGGTCAATTTGAGAGGGGCTATGTGACAGGGGAGTGGAAGTACCACATTCCGCTTATCCATTACTTCTGTTATTACATGAACGAAACAAGTTTTGAATGGACGATCAAAGACTATATCAGGGAGGATGCCTTCAAAGACTGCACCATGGATCTAGAGATGTATGTTGAGAAGAAGTATGTAAAAGGTTGCCCCGGAGGCTTCTGTCTCATTGCTCACCTAAAAGAAGATATTCGTTAATCCTCTTTTGCTTTGATCAATCTCCTTTTCGCCAATCGCTCGATAAAGCCGTGAAAAGGAAAGATGACCAGGGCAATGCTCGAATTAATGGCGAACATCAATGCGGGAGCACGGTTTGTCCATTTCTCGACATATGGATCAAAGAGCAGCAAGAGAAATTCAAAGAATAACAGGAATGCCAGAAATATCAGTCCTTCGGCAACCCTCGTTGAAAGATCAAGCCTTCCAGTGATGATCACGATCACAAAGAGTAAAAGCAGACCAATCAGCAATGCACTGTATTGAAGTGTATTCCTTCTGCTCTGAGCTTCTTCTTCCTTTTGTCTTTTTTCCTTCTCTTTTTGGGCTTTTAACAGCTGTTGGCGCTGATATTCAGCCCGTGTTCTTTCAATTGCCACCTTGTTTTTGAGATCCATATTGTGCAAACTATCACCCATTTGCTTGCTTAGCTGATACATCTCTAATGCCTTTTTGTAATCACCTTGCTTCTTATAGATCTGGTACAGTGTCTCACTAGGGCTAATGATCTTAAAAGGATCGCCTATGTTCAGAGCAGTATTCAGGGCTCTTTGGGCATATTTAGCGGCCTTATCAAGCTCGCCAAGGTTTTCATTATAAATAGCTGCCAGATTTGCATAGGAGTTTGCAACACCTAAGCTGTCTCCGATCTTTCGCCGTATGCGCAAACCCCGCTTATAATTGTCAAGTGCCTTTTCGGTATTTCCAAGCCTTCTGTAAGCGATACCGGCGTTGGTCAGGGAATTGGATATTCCCTGAGTATCTTTTACGATCTCATAATACTCCAATCCTTGTTCAAAGAATTCAACTGCGATATTGGTATTACCAGACTCTAAATGAATAATGGCCAGGTTAGAAATGGCATCCGCTTCGCCACTTTCTTTTCCTTCTTCGCGATAAATGCGATATGCTTTGTTGGTAACATCGAGCGCCATCTGGTATTCAGTGAGATCCATATAGATCATCCCCAAATTGATCAGTGAGTTGCACATGCCAACTCTATCGTCGATTTCTTCTCGGATCTTAAGGGCTTTTTGATGCAACTCAAAAGCTTCCTGTTTTAATCCGCGTCTGTCCAAACTGAATGCCTGAAGGCTTATGAAGAGCGCTTCAAACTTCCGTAGCTCTGCACTATTGGCAAGCTCGGCGGCACTTTGGGCAATGTCATAAGCTGTATCCGGGCGGTCATAGATATAATGCCAGATGAGCAGCCGTTTGTATGCTTCTAGTCTGGTACTATCAGATAATTCCAGATTTAAGGCTGTTTGTGCTAGCGAATCTTCCTGTTCTGTTCCAGCCATGCTGGAAAAGGTTAAAAGGACGGACACTACACAGGAGATAAGTGCTTTCACCTATCAAAACTATAAAAGCTTCTAGCTTTTCAAAGAATTAGAAAGCCTTCTTGAAATGATCCCAGGCTTCTGAGATCTCAGATTTGAAGTTATCCCACTTGTCTTCGCTTTTGTTTTCAAGGTTTTCAACGCTGGCTTTAAATTTGGCCAGACCCTCGATAAAGGCTTTTTTGTTTTCTTCCCAAAGTTCTGAGCCCTCCTGTACTCCAAGGTGAAACTGAAGTCGGAAAAGGTCAAACTCCATTCTGAATTGATCAAGTTTCTCCTTAGAGCTTCTTGCCCAGTTCAGACTTTTGTCTTCTGCTTCATCAAGCATGTGATGCATTTTATTTGCAAGCTCATTCGAACGGGTTTCAATTCTTTTCTGCTGCTCGATCAAGGCATCTCGCGATTCAGCCTTTCCCAAAGCGAGCTGAACCTGGAGTTCTTCCATTTCTCTTTTGAGATCTTCGACTTTTTCTGAGCTTGAACCTTTGAGTTCTTCAAGGTCTGATTTCCGCTCTTCAAGCCATCGCTTCATCTCTTTTTTGCGCTGTTCGAAAGCATCCGATGCTTCCTTTTGACCCAGATGGCCTTGCAGCCTGAGTTCTTCTGCTTTTTGTTTCCAGGACCTTAGTCGTTCTTCAATATTCATAGTCTATGATTCTTTTGTTTTACATGTTGATAATCCGAAAGGCCAGTATAGTGGGCAAAAGCTGATCAAAGAGGTCAATAAGAAGATCGCCGATAAAACAACCAATATGATGCCGAAAGTGCCAGTAACAATGTCTCCAAAGTAGAGGCCAAGCGCAACGAGTGCTATTGTGATGCGAATGATCCTATCCACATTTCCCATGTTCTTTTTCATACCGCAAGTACTTTTAGTTCAATAATCCTTCGACTATTAAAACTATAGCACTTATCAGAGAAATGCAAATAATACAGACAATAAGAAACTTGATCGGCTTACTGAGCCTCATTAAGGCATTACTACATTGATAATGCGCGCAATAGGAATACTCATTCCCTTCTTCAGGCTAACATAACGATCTCCTACCGCCCAAATAGTAGTATAGATCTTTTTAATACCCTCATTATCCATGAAGGTGATCTTCAATTTACCTTTTTCCAAATTACCCAACTTGGCACCTTCCTCAAGCATCATAAGACGCTTTTCTCTCGCTTTCTCATCAGATAACACTTCTTTAGAGGGAAAGCGTAATTTAGGCACATCTTCTTTTCGAATGGTCTTTACAGTAAGGGTTGTGTTCATCTGATTTGTTTTGAGCCTGAAAAGATACAAATTGAATTGAAAATAGGTGATAATTAGGATGTTAAATTCCTTAAATTGACTCTTGAATGTTTATTCAAAGTAGGAGTCATAAGTTGAGTCAAGTCTTGTAAGTACCTGATTGTTAGGGTCTGTTAATTGCTTTTGGATCAATTCAAACCCATAAGCTTTCAGTTGATACAAAAAGGTAGAATCTGAGCCTGTGCTTCTTTTCCGGACATTAAAGTACATCGCATCTGGTCTGTTCATCAGTAAACATTGGAGGTGTCCAGCTTCGTTTTTAGAGGCGACAAGTAAATCATCTAGTACCTGACCAGCATTTTTGCTCCAGAGGACGGCATGAAGTTCTGTATACTGATCATCGGGCCTTAGTATGAAGAAGCTATACTTCTCGTTGAGGTCGATCTTCGAACTTGCATAATATTCACCGGGTCCGATCTCAGATCGGGAGATGAGTGAGTCATAGACCGCATTCAATTTTATTCCCTCAAAAGGGTAGCTCTTGCTCATGGAGTCACTCCAACTAAAAATGAAAAGAGATTGCTCTTCAAACTCTGGAATGGCGACGAGCATAGAATCTTCAACATGCTCAGTTTTATTTATCATTTCTGGCTTTGGTTTTGCCTGAGTCTGCTCGACAGGCTTTTCTTTTCCTCCCTGAGTGGAACAGGAGACAACAAGAAAGCTCAAGATTATAACCAGGTACTTCATTTCTTTTCTTTTCCAAATGATTCGAAAGCGCCCAACCCAAATAAGGCCAGGTCATATTTGATTGGATCCACCGGATCGAATTTACGCAGTTCATCGCTTAACTCAACGACTGCTTTCCAGTCATTTTGTTTTCTTTTTAATAGCCCCAGCTCTCTACCAACGTTGCCCGTATGTATATCTAAAGGGATCATCAGATCAGAGGACTTCATTTTTGTCCAAATACCAAAGTCAACATTACTTTTTCTGACCATCCAGCGCAAGAACATATTGATCCTTTTTGCGGAGGAAGCTTTCCTCGGATTTGAAATGTGCTTGGTTGTTCGACTTAATGGGCTTAAAGACAAGAAAATATTTCTAAAATTCACAATGCGCTCCAATTGTGAACTTCCATGATCAAAGGCAGTTTCCAGTCCGCCTTCATTCCGATAGATGTGCTTCAGTGCCCTCAAGAAATAGATGAGGTCATCTTGTTGAAAGGTGCGGTGAACAAAGCTTGGAAGACTTTTGATTTCCGAATCACTTGCATTTAGGATAAATTCATGGGGTTGATAGGAGAGCATTTCGCATAATCGAAATGCATTTTGGATAATGGTCTTTCGCTGACCCCAGGCAATGATGGCGGTTAAGAATGCAATGATCTCAATATCTTCTTTCTTATCAAATTCATGAGGAACCTGAATGGGGTCACTGGGAATAAAGCTTGCTCGATTGTATTCAAGTGCTTTAAGGTCCAAAAAGTCTTTTAATTCTTCCGGACTCAAGTCAAAGCATTTTTCCGTCCTCTATGGTGAGTTTCCGATCGGCCATTCCTGCAAGCTCGTTGTTGTGGGTAACGATCACAAAGGTTTGTTCGAGTTCATCCCTGAGCTGAAAGAAAAGCGAATGAAGTTCATCCGCAGTGGAGGAGTCTAGATTTCCAGATGGTTCGTCGGCCAGCACAATACTGGGCTGATTGATCAGTGCTCTTGCCACAGCAACCCTTTGTTGTTCCCCGCCGCTTAACTCTGATGGTTTGTGTTCTGTTCTGTGATCGATTGAAAGAAGTTCAAAAAGGGCCTTTGCTTTTTTCTCAGCTTCCGACTTGCTCATTCCAGCAATGTATGCGGGAATACACACATTTTCTATGGCATTGAATTCCGGAAGTAGTTGATGAAATTGGAAAATGAATCCAATATGCTTATTCCTAAATCGCGAGAGCTTTTGATCCTTAAAACGGAATACATCTTCATTTTCTATACTTAATGTCCCCGAATTGGGGCGATCTAAAGTACCGAGAATTTGAAGCAAGGTGGTTTTTCCAGCACCTGATTTCCCAACAATAGAAACGATCTCCGCCTTATTGATACTCAGGTTGATGCCCTTTAAGACTTCCAATGAGCCATAAGACTTGTGAATATTATCGCATTCCAGGATTGCCATGCCCCAAAAATAGGAAAGTAGACCCAGCTAGCGCGATGAGGCAAAAATGATTCAATCCCGTTCTGAAACAAGGGTGATTTGATTACATTTGAGCCCACAAAATCCGCGATAAAAATGAATCTTCACGAGTATCAGGGAAAGTCAATTTTAAAGTCACACGGAGTAGCAATTCAAGAAGGAATTGTAGCCAAAACTCCAGAAGAAGCTGTGGCTGCAGCAAAGAAATTAAACGAGGAAACCGGAACAGACTGGTGGGTGATCAAAGCTCAGATCCATGCTGGAGGTCGCGGTAAAGGTGGTGGAGTGAAACTTGCCAAGAGTATTGAGGATGTAAAGAATATCTCCGACGAGATCATCGGAATGATGCTGAAAACTCCTCAAACGCCGCCAGAAGGAAAGAAAGTAAACCAGGTGTTGGTAGGCCAGGATGTGTACTATCCCGGAGAAGGTGAGCCGAGCGAATTCTATATGAGTGTGCTGCTTAATAGAGCTACAGGAAGAAATATGATCATGTATTCTACCGAAGGTGGAATGGATATTGAAACTGTGGCCGAAAAAACTCCTCACCTGATCTTCACAGAAGAGGTTGATCCTGCTGTAGGTCTTCAAGGCTTTCAAGCCAGAAAGATCGCTTTTAATCTAGGACTGGAAGGACAAGCGATGAAGCAAATGGTCAAGTTTGTCAGTGCACTTTACAAAGCCTATGAAGCTTCTGATTCATCACTTTTTGAGATCAATCCTGTTTTAAAGACCTCTGACGACAAAGTAATTGCAGTGGACTGCAAAATGACAGTGGATGACAATGCACTTTTCCGTCACAAAGACATTGCTGAGATGCGCGACGTTACGGAGGAAGATCCTACTGAAGTGGAAGCAGGAAAGCATGACCTGAACTACGTGAAACTCGACGGAAACGTGGGTTGTATGGTAAATGGTGCTGGTCTTGCCATGGCCACCATGGACATCATCAAATTGAGTGGAGGAGAGCCAGCAAACTTTCTTGATGTAGGAGGAACTGCAAATGCAGAGCGTGTTGAGCAGGCTTTCAGGATCATTCTTAAAGATCCGAATGTAAAAGCTATTCTAGTAAATATCTTCGGTGGTATTGTTCGTTGTGATCGTGTTGCCCAAGGTGTGGTTCAGGCATATCAGAATATTGGAGATGTTCCTGTTCCAATTATCGTTAGGCTACAGGGAACAAATGCTGAAGAAGCTAAAAAGATCATCGACGAGTCGGGTCTCGAAGTTCATTCAGCGATCACATTGAATGAAGCTGCTGATCGCGTGAAAGAAGTCATGAGCTAACTTTTGCTCCAACTGCTGATTTAGCGATCAATTCTTCACTATAATTCCAAAGCTTTTCGGCTTTGTCAGCTTTCATTGATTCTTCACTGCTTTTAGCTTCCTTCGACTTTTTGAAGTAGGCTCCGTTGTGCAAATGGTCTCTGGTTTCGGCCAAATAGACACTGGTCTTTGAACCCTGGTCTGATGAGATCATGAAAAAGGACCCTAGCTTTATCAGCCAGCCCATGATGCCTTTGTATTCCGAACCAAAGCCCGTATTCACAACCCCAGGATGCAGGCAATAGGCCCTGATATTGATGTCTTTCCATTTTTCCACTAGCGCTTTTGTGAAATAGATGTTGCAGAGCTTGGCATCCGCATAAGCCTTAAAGCCTGAATAACTCTCTTTTCTTCTGGAAAGGTCTGTGAAGTTCAACTTTCCCATGCGATGAGCTTCTGAACTTACGGAAATGACCCTTGGCTCATCCGACTTTGCTAATTCATCCTTGAGCAGTTTGGTGAGGAAGAAATGCCCCAGGTGATTCATCGCAAAGGTGTACTCCAGGTTATCCGCGCTGTAGCGCAATTCAGGTATGATGCCACCGGCATTGTTAATGAGTACATCTAATACGGTGTGCTTCTTCTTAAGTTCGGATGCAGCCCTTCTGACACTTTGGAGATCAGCCAGGTCACAAACGAAGTGATCAACACCACTGGCACCGAGAAGCATTAACTCCTGCCTCAGGAGTTTTAGTTTTTCTTCATTCCGGCTTAAGAGTATGAGGTGATGTCCGCTCTTTGCTAATGTCTTTGCGCTAGATTCACCAATACCACTTGTTGGTCCTGTGATAGCTATGACTTTCTTTTTCAATGTGCTTTTTTATTTATGACGATTAATTCGATCAAATGTTTGAGCTAAGATGCTAATGCTTTAGTCCATTCATTTCCTGAACCACTGCGCGAATGTTACCTACTAATATCGGTGTTTTGATGTAGAGTGGCACTCTGTTTTTGTCATCACTGACCCAAACAGACATATCTTCTCCACCCGGAAAAATGGTTCCTTCGATCAGCCGGGGTTGAAACTTGATACAGGCTTGGAGCCCCATTCCATCGATCTTCTTGTTCTCTTTTCCGAGGTAACGGATATAAGTATCATAGACCTCACCATCCAAAATAAGTTTGATCGGGATTTCATCACCTGATTCATATTCTTCCCATGGAATACACCTTGCATAATAGATCATGCTGAGCACATCGTAAACCTGGCTTGGAAAATCGATGGTATCTCTTTTCATCTCTTTTCCCGGTCGCTTAAAGAAGGAATATGCTTTGTCTTCCTTGTGCTTAAATAAGTACTGATTGTGGTAATAGACCTTGCCCTCCTCAACATCTCGAATAAAGCGATATGGTCTCAGGTTGACAAAGTCAGAATAGGACTCATAGCGATCACGCACTTTATAGAACCAGTCGTACTTTGGATATGTCTTTCCATCACCAACAAAGTGATATACATCTTTTCCCAGGTGCTTTTGCTTATCCACGGAGAAGGTGACCTCCCCGGCTTCTACCCAGATCAATCCCCAATTGTATAGGATCTTGTACTTCACCGACTCTCCATAAACGAAAGGTTTTTCAAAGCCTGATTCAGGTAATGCAGCCTGTCCAAGACAAATTTTGACCAAAAAAAATCCTCCTGCGATCAGCAAGGAGGATCTTAGATTTTTGATCGACCGATATTTATCCTTCTTCTTCAACGAGAGCTTTGATCTGAAGAACAGTTTCGTTAGGTGATGTGTTCGCGAGAATGGTCACACTTTTCTGTTGTGCTCCGATCTGCTGACCTGGACTGTATTTCACCTTGATCTCTCCTTGTCCTCCCGGAGGTATTGGCTCTGTTGGATATTCTGGAACCGTACAACCGCATGAACCATTGGCTGTTTGAATGATCAGTGGGTTCTCGCCTGTATTTGTAAAAGCGAAAACATGCAAGTTCTCCGTGTTTTGTTTGATCGTTCCGAAATCGAAACTATTCTCAGCAAACTGCATGGTGGTCGTTGGCATGTTAGAGGCGGCTGGACGTGAATCCAATCCAGCATCTCCACCACTGTTGTTGATCGTTGTGCTAAGATTCATGTTATCCTCAGGTCCAAAATAACTTTCCTGCCCGGCGTTGTTGGAAGGAAGTGTGTTAGCTGGTTGCGAACTATAGCTGTTTGCTTTTGGAGTTACAATGCGTTTCTCCTTTTTAAAGAAGCTCATATATACCATTGATACGGTAATAACTCCGAGCATGGCGATCTTAACTATTTCGATAGTGTCTTTATTCATAGTGATTGAAATTTAAGCAAATATAAAATCAAGGATTTGATAAATAGGATTTAAAATTTTTATCGTCTAAAGATTCAAGGGCAACCTTCAGGGTCGGATCAATTTGATTGATCACCTGGTAGTAGGCATTAATGTCCCAAACCCCTCTGGCCATGTAGGCTAAAAGAAGGTTGTCAATTTTATCTTTAGACTCATTGTAGCCTTCTTCATCGAACTCTAGCCCTTTTTCAGCGGCGTATTCGGTGAAGCGCTTAACCTCTACCTCAACGGGGTATTCTTCGATGAATTGTGAGATGCTTTTGTAATCTCTCTTGATCTCCTTGCGATGACCATCGAGCGCATCCAGCGTATATGAGTTAAAGTGTCCTTTTCTCAATAAATTCAGATAATAGTCTGAGCGCCCGTTTGTATCCAGTGGAACAAAAATATCTGGCACGATGCCACCGCCTCCGTAAACGGTGCGTCCATTTTTAGTCTCATACTTCAGTGAATCGGGCAGTTTTATGCTATCTGCTGAAAACACCTCTCCACTTTCAAATCGATCATCAATAAGATCGTAATATGCGTCTTTTCCTTTATCGTAGGGTCGTTGGATCGAACGTCCAGAAGGTGTGTAATATCTCGATATCGTAAGGCGTATAGCAGATCGATCTGGCAGCATATAAGGTTTTTGCACCAGGCCTTTCCCGAAAGAACGACGACCAACAACAAGTCCTCGATCCCAATCCTGTATTGCACCCGTAACGATCTCGCTGGCAGATGCAGAACCTTCATCAATAAGGATCACCAGTTTACCTTTTTCAAAGACTCCTTTGCTCGTTGCAAATTTTTCGTCTTTTGGGAAATTTCTTCCTTGTGTGTACACAACCAATTCACCTTTTTCCAGAAACTCATCAGCAAGGTCAATGGCAGTATTCAAGTATCCCCCGCTATTTCCTCGAAGATCCAGGACAAGGGATTTCATGCCCTCCTTATCGAGCATTTTCATCTTCTCATTAAATTCATCAACTGTCTTCCTTGCAAAGCGATTCACCTTGATATAGCCTACCTTATCGTTGATCATGTATCCGGCATCTACGCTGTAGATCGGTATCTTGTCTCTGGTGATCTCAAAGTCGACCAATTTGTTCAGGCCACTTCGCTTGATCCCTACGATCACCTTGGATCCCTTTTTTCCTCTTAGGGTCTTTTGAACATCGGAGTTTTTGAAACCAACCCCGGCCACGGTATCGGCATCGATGGTGATGATCTTGTCACCTGCCAATATTCCTAATTTTTCTGACGGTCCACCTGCGATTGGGGAAACTACGAGGATAGTATCATCATGGATGTTGAACTGAATTCCAATTCCTTCAAACTCTCCCTCTAGAGGCTCATTCATTTTCTTAAGCTCGTCGGCAGAGATATAGACAGAGTGTGGGTCAAGATCCTCCAGCAGGGTTACGATCGCATGTTCAACCAGGTGATCCATCCCTGGCGTGTCAACATACCAGTCGTTCACAAGCCTGAGCAGCGTGTTCATTTTATCCATTTGCCGATAGATGTCACTCTGGGCAAATGATTGGCTTGAAATTAAAATAGCAAGTGCTAGAAGGAGCTTTTTCATGTTCAGATCTTAGTTCTAGATAATACAAGCATACGAAAGCCTTGTTTAGTCTGTTGTTCTTATAAGAGTTTTTTAACAATTCATATGCCGAAGATCAAATCAGCGAAATAGTAGAAATATATACTGATCAACAATGCTGAGATGAGATTTAACCAGATTCCAACCCGTGCCATATCGCGCACCTTAAGCTGTTTACTTGAGAAAATGATGGTATTTGGAGGGGTTGCCACAGGCAACATAAATGCGCAAGATGCAGCTATGGTAACTGGAAACAGCACCTGAGAAGGTGACATCCCAAGATTAGCGAGAATAGCAGCAAGCACAGGCAATACCAATACGGTAGAGGCCGTGTTTGAGCTCAATTCGGTCAGAAAGGTCATAAACAGGGTGAGTAAAAGAACAATAGCAAAAGCGGGTAGCTCATTAAGGATGGATAGTTGCTCGGTAAGAAGTCCGGCGAGACCACTTTGAACAATGCCCTTAGCAAGAGCAAAACCTCCTCCAAATAGAAACAGAACTCCGATCGGAATTTTTGCACTGTCTTTCCATTCCAGAATATTGATCTTCTCCTTTTTTGAGGGGATCAGGAAGAGAAGGAAGGCTGCAAACATGGCAATGGTGCTTTCTTTTACATAAGAGCCATGTGGAAGCAGATTTAGCCAGCCTTTAAACTCAAAATTGGCAAAAGGAATATCTCTTGCTGTGAACCAGGCCAGAATGAGTAATCCAAAGACCACTGCGATGATCTTTTCTTCATAGCTCGCTTTACCCATTGATCGCAAGGCAGTTCTGCAATAGTTAAGGTCAATGAGCCTACTATCCACCTTTCTGAGAAAGATGAAGTAGATCAAGCCATAGCAGATCATAAAAAGCATGATGCTCAATGGTAAAGCCAGAATGAACCAATTAAGGAAGTTGATCTGAGCTTCGTAGTTATTGAGTTCATTGTAGAATTCCATTAAAAACATATTTGGAGCCGTACCAACGAGTGTGGCAAAACCTCCAATGGAAGAAGCAAAGGCCAAACCGAGTAGAAAAGGGGTATAGAGTTTTTTCTCTGCCGCGTTTTTCATGCTACCGATCACTGCAAGCACAGCCGGCAGTAACAACATCACAGTGGCAGTATTCAATATCCACATGGAAAGTAAATAGGACGACAGCATGAAACCAAGAAGTAGTCTGGCGGGATGGCTTCCGAGTTTTAAGATGATGTTGAGTGCAATGCGCTTATGCAGACCCCATTTTTCGACAGCAAAAGCGAGTAAAAAACCACCAACAAATAGAAATATGATCTGTGGCAGATAGGCAGAAGCCACTTCCTTCATTTCCATGATGCCCAAAAATGGCATGGCAAAGGCCGGGATCAAAGCCGTCAAATAAATGCTGACTGCTTCGTTGATCCACCATACAGCCATCCATATTCCCAGGGCGGCCATAGCCGATAACTCAAAGGAATAGCCTTCTCTCCACAGCAGGAGCGCCACAATGAATCCAGCGAGTGGACCAAATACCAATCTTAAACTTCTATTAAGTCTCAACATTGCACAAGCTAAAACGTTATAGCAGCGGAGGTTCCATTAACAGTGAAAACAGACCATTCCTCCAAAAGTAGAATTAAGCGTGTATTGAATCTTAATTTTGCAAATGCAATCAACATCATGAAGAAAAGCCTCTTATTTTTCATCGGACTTTTTATGGTCTTAATTACTCAGGCTCAGAACTTTACCCTGAGTGGTAATATGAGCGATGCAGAAACTGGCGAAGACCTGCTTGGAAGTACCGTTTTTGTAAAAGAGTTGGGCAAAGGGGCATCGGCAAACCTTTACGGCTTTTACTCACTCACCCTTCCGAAGGGTAACTACACCATCGAGTATTCCTATGTAGGCTATGAGACATTCACAAAGAAGGTCAATCTCACGAAAGATCTCAAGATCGATATCGAGTTATCCATGACAAGCACTGCGCTCAAAGAGGTGGTAGTTGAAGGAGAAGCTAAGAATAAGAATGTTGAATCTGTTCAGATGAGTACGGTCGACATGAAGATGGAGACCATCAAAAAGATCCCAGCCTTACTTGGAGAAGTAGATGTGCTAAGGGCAATACAATTGTTGCCTGGCGTTCAGAGCGGAGGAGAAGGTAGCACAGGATTCTTTGTTCGCGGGGGAAGTAGCGATCAAAATTTGATCCTTTTAGATGAGGCTCCGGTTTACAATGCTTCTCACTTGCTTGGTTTCTTCTCGGTCTTTAATCAGGACGCCATAAAGGACGCCCAGCTTTACAAAGGAGGCATACCTGCCCGCTATGGAAGCAGACTTTCATCAGTACTTGATGTTAGAATGAAAGAAGGAAACCTTAAACGTTTCAGTGCTTCGGGTGGTATTGGTTTGATCTCAAGCCGACTCACGCTCGAAGGACCGATCATTAAAGACAAAGCTTCGTTCATTGTTTCGGGAAGAAGATCTTACGCGGATCTCTTTCTGCCATTGGCAAATCGACCTGGACTAAAGGATAGTCGATTATACTTTTATGATCTTAATGGAAAATTGAATTGGAAGATCAATGACAACAACAGGGTATTTGTTTCAGCATACACAGGAAGAGATGTTCTGGGAGTTGGAGATCTGTTCCAGCTTGGTTGGGGAAATTTGACTGTAACTGGACGTTGGAATCACCTCTTTTCAGACAAACTGTTCTCGAATGTGACAGCAATCTACAGTACATATGATTACCTGCTCGGTATTCCAGAAGGATCGATCGCTTTCGACTGGCTGAGTAAGATCCTCAATTATTCCATCAAGAATGATTACACCTATTACCTGAATCAGAATAATACCATTCGCTTTGGGCTCTACTCTGAATACCACACTTTTCAACCTGCCCGCTTCATTCCTGCAGAAGAAAACGAAACTTTCGAAGAGCTCAAATTGTTTGACCGCTTCGCATTGGAGAATGGCCTCTATTTGAGTAATGAACAGAAAATTGGGGCTAGACTTAGTTTGCAGTATGGATTGAGAGGAAGCTCATTCTCTAACATTGGAACAGACACCCTATTCAATTTCAATGAGAATTACGATACCATTCCAGGAGAAGGTTACACAGCGTATCCAAGTGGAGAGCTTTACAACACTTATTTTGGTCTGGAACCTCGACTTGCAGCAAAGTTCACCATCAATGATCAGAGTTCCATCAAGTCATCATACAACAGAACCTTCCAATACATGCACCTTGCCAGCAACTCTACTTCCGCTGCTCCATTGGATGTTTGGATGCCGAGTAGCCCTAACATCAAACCGCAAATTGCTGATCAGGTGGCGCTTGGGTACTTCAGGAATTTCTTCGGAAACAAGCTTGAGACATCTGTTGAGGCCTATTATAAGTGGATGCAGAATCAAATCGATTTCAGGGATAATGCGGTCTTGCTCTTTAACCCTCTTTTAGATGGTGAAGTTAGACCTGGAAGAGCCTGGTCTTATGGTCTGGAGTTCTTCGTGCGCAAACAGGAAGGTAAATTCAATGGCTGGGTTTCCTATACATGGTCACGTACCTTTAGAGAGGTTTCTGCCATAAATAATGGTGATCCATATCCGGCGAATTTTGACCGACCTCATAACTTATCCATTGTGGCGAGTTATGAGCTGCTGCCTCGCTTGACCCTTGCTGGAACCTGGGTCTACACTACTGGCGCGCCCGTTACAGTTCCCACCGGAAGGTTCGAATTTCAGGGCATGACCGTTCCAGTTTACTCCGATCGAAATGGGGCGAGGATGCCAGACTTTCACAGATTGGATCTGTCGCTTAATTACGACTTCAAGAAGAAAGAAGGCAAGCGCTTTGAGCAAAGTCTAAACCTATCTGTGTACAATGCTTACGCGAGGAAAAATCCCTATGCCATCAACTTTACGGAAAACGACAGAGAGTTAAATCTTAGTGATGAGCACTACAGCAGGGTGCTGAACCTCTATCCTGGTTTTGAAGACGCCATTCAAAACTATGAGAACCCCAATCGCTCTTTAGCTCAAATGACCTATCTGTTCTCTGCGATCCCGTCAATCACCTATAACTTCAAATTCTGATGAGAAAGCTTATTTACATACTCCTCATACTTCCTTTCTTGCCTGCATGTACGGAAGTCATCGACTTTGACCTAAATGAAGATCAGGAAAGAATCGTGATCGATGGTTTGATCACCAATGAGCAAACACAACACTTTGTGCGTGTGACGAAGTCAACGAGTTTTTACTTTGATGAAGTAGCTCCTGGGGTGAGTGGTGCCACAGTAACAATTAGCTCCGAGGGTCAGGATTTTCAGTTGACTGAATCTGCGGATGAGCCAGGACTCTATTTAACCGATAGCACCGTCAAGGGAGAAGTTGGAAATATTTACACCCTCAATGTGACAGTTGATGGTGAAGTGTACAATGCCCAGGATACCTTAAGACCTGTGGAACCGATCGACACTACTTTTGCCTTTCCCCTCATCGATACACTTTTCAGTCTTGATACCAATTATTTCATCTTGATGTTTGCCCAGGAACGCCCGGGTAGGGGAGACCATTATTTGTGGAACTTCTACATCAATGATAGTTTGTGGACTCCGGAGCTTCGAGATAAGAATTTCGCGAACGACGATTTTGTGGATGGTACCTACCCTCCAGAAGGATGGCCCGTTTTTGATGGAATTCCTTATGATAAGGTAAATGTAGGAGACAAGGTTACATTGGAGATGATGTCGGTTGGGGAAGACTACTTCGACTTCATTTTTGAACTATTTCTGCAAACGGACTTCAGGGGTGGATTTTTTGATGGTCCACCCGCAAATGTGCGGTCCAACATATCTAACGGAGCCCTTGGATATTTCAGAGCTTCGGCTGTTGTGCGCAATGATACCTATGCGCTTCCACTGATTCCCTAGAATCTTCTTTCTTTGTTTTCATGATGAAACACGGAGCACTAATTTTCTTTTTGTTTTTGAGTTTGGGACTCTTAGCCCAGAAAAAATATGATCCAAAAGAGGTCATTGATGAACGATATGGAATCACCATGTACAATGAAATGGTTCGACCAGCAGGAGGGGACTCTGTAAGGCTATGTGACGGAAGCCCTTGCGGTGGTTACATCGAAGACTATTACACCAATGGCCAGATGATGCATAAGGGATATTACATCGATGGTAAGATCCGCATATATCGCAATTGGTACCCAGATGGTCAGCTTGAACGAAAGTTCATGGTACTCGATGACCATAAAGCCAAGCTCACCACTTACTATAGAGGTGGAAATGAAAAATCAACGGTGATCTATATCGACCAGGAGGTAAGAGAATGGGAAGATCTTTATGAAAACGGGAATACAGAGTTTGAGGAGAAATATGTTAAACGCCAACCCTACGTTGTTTACCGTCGCTTTTTCTATGAGGATGGAACTCCACAGGATATCATGGAGTTTGAGAAAAGGCGTAAGAAGTTATACCTAAAGACCGAGTACTTCAAGAGC
>CBFHWY010000058.1:0-18473 GCA_965659675.1 Salibacteraceae bacterium
TCTTGTTCATCAGAACCTCATCGGGGATTGATATTTCTTGACTCATTTTGATGAATTTTAGTTTGAGCCAATAAAACTAGAGCCCGTATGTTTAAACATCAAACTTTGCTTGATTAAACTTATTCCAGATGAATTCGAATGTGCCTACCAAACTTAGACTTGAAGTATTGGAAAGAATGGTGTATTCAAATCCTGGAAACTTAATTTGCAATCTTGAGGTAGCAATTTGTGACTTCAAGTCACAGTTTAAGCCCGCGCCTTAGGCATCTTCCAAAAGATCGCTGCCCAAATGATCGAATACACCAGGCCTACGATCATAAAACCAAATAAGGTAAAGCTAGTGTGGATGGATACAGAGAAAAAGAATTCTCCGGTTTGCCTGACCTGCTCGATCTGCTCCTCTGAATAACCGAGCTCCTTGGCTTCCAGAACACGCTCAGTTAGGCGTGAGTTCAGAAAGTCAGTATCAACAAACTTATAGTACAACCAGGTAAAAATGCTGATGGTGACGGTGTAAACCGAACTGATCCTCATGCCTTCTTTAAGGCTGTTGCCAAAACTCTTGTAGCCCTTGAGTTCAAAGTGCTTTCGGAGTCCGAAAAACAGAGCGATCAAAATGAAAAGGAAGTAGCCATAAATACCAAACTCTGCAGGCAAATTCAAAAAGAAGATGACCAACTTGACCGCAATGGCGATCAGAGCAAAGTTAAGTGCAATATTCAGTGATCTGGGCATAAATTAAAAAGCCCCCGGCATGATTCAAAACCATGTCACGGGGGCTAAAGCTTTATTGTTTGACATTATCCATTCATCGAGACCAAAAACTCTTCGTTGGTTCCGCTGAATTGTAGTTTCTCTTTCAGGAATTCCATGGCTTCTATTGGAGTCATGTCTGAGAGATGTTTTCTCAGGATCCAGATACGCTGTAGGAAGTCCTTGTTCAGCAGAAGGTCGTCGCGACGTGTACTCGAAGCTACAAGGTCGATCGCTGGATATACTCTTCTGTTTGACAGTTTTCTGTCGAGTTGAAGCTCCATGTTACCGGTTCCTTTAAACTCTTCGAAGATCACCTCATCCATTTTAGAGCCAGTTTCTGTAAGGGCTGTGGCAACAATGGTTAAAGATCCTCCATTTTCAATGTTTCTGGCTGCACCAAAGAATTTCTTTGGCTTGTGCAGTGCATGAGCATCTACCCCGCCAGTAAGTACCTTTCCAGATGCTGGAGCAACAGTATTGTAAGCTCTTGCCAAACGCGTAATGGAGTCAAGCAGGATCACCACATCATGACCACATTCAACCATACGCTTCGCCTTGTTCAAGACGATATTCGCGATCTTCACGTGTTTGTCTGCTGGCTCGTCAAAAGTTGATGAAACCACTTCAGCGTTCACGCTTCGCTTCATGTCTGTAACTTCCTCCGGACGCTCATCGATCAACAGGATCATTAAATAACACTCAGGGTGATTACTTGCGATCGCATTGGCTACTTCTTTCAACAATTGTGTTTTACCTGTCTTAGGTTGTGCAACGATAAGTCCACGTTGCCCTTTTCCAATTGGGGTAAAGAGATCGATCACTCTCGTGCTCATCGATTCTTTCGGGTGTCCAGTAAGGTTTAATTTTTCCTCTGGGAACAGTGGCGTCAGGTAATCGAATGGAACACGATCTCTCACTTCTTGAGGTTCACGACCATTAATGCTTTCTACCTTGATCAGCGGGAAATATTTCTCACCTTCTTTTGGAGGACGAATGGCGCCTTTGACAGTATCACCTGTTTTCAGCCCGAATAACTTGATCTGAGACTGACTTACATAGATATCATCCGGTGAATTCAGATAGTTAAAGTCAGACGAACGAAGGAAACCGTAACCGTCTTGCATGGTTTCAAGCACTCCTTCTGCGCTTACGATACCTTCAAAGCTATATTTAGGCTCCTCGGGCTTTGGTCTTGGCTGACGCTCTTTTCTATCTCCTCTATCATTGCGATCTTTTCTGTCGTTGCGATCATTGCGATCGTTGCGATCCCTGCGATTGTCTCCACGGCTTGAAGAAGAACGACGATCTTTAGATGAATCTTTATCATCTGTTTTTTCATCCTTGTTATCTTCTTTTTTATCCTTGGATGGAGACTTGGATTTATCGTCTTTATCCGATCGCGGTTTCGGAGCTCCATTTGACTTTTCCTTAGAAGGACTGCGCTTGGGCTTTCCTTTGTCAGTTGGAGTCTCTGTAGTCTCGTCGTGTTTTTTCATTGCCTGGAGATCGAGGATCTGATAGATCAGGTCCTGTTTCTTGAGTTTGTCAAATTTGGGAACATCCAGGTCTTTTGCTATTTCTTTTAGCTCTCCAACAAGCTTATTGTTAAGCTCTTGAATATCGTACATATAAAGTATTCTTAGTTAAATATGGAATTTGTTTTCTTCGGAAATATTCGAATAAAAAGAATGAAATTTCTCGATTGAAATCGTCTAAGAGGGACTTAGACATCGCAATAATACGAAATCTTCACCTTATCACTATCAGATTCAGCATATTTGTTTAAAATTTCGCAATTATGTCGAAGCGTATCTTCATTTCAGGAGCTTCCGGACTTATTGGATCCAATTGCCAAAAACACTTCAACGAACTAGGGTATGAAGTGATCGGCTCACACTTCAGTTTTCCTACCGATAACACGGTTTCTTTTAATACACTGGACCTGACTAGCTCAAACAACTTTGACATCAGGGCATTTGATCCTGATGTGATCATTCATTGTGGTGCCCTCACCTGGGTAGATTATTGTGAAGAGCATCCTGATGAGAGTTATGAGAAGACCGTGCGCTCCACAAAAAACCTGGTGGAACTTTCAAAAGAACTAAAGGCTAAACTGGTCTACATCAGCACAGACTATGTGTTTGATGGCAAGAATGGTCCTTACAGGGAAACTGACCCAACTAATGCGTTGAGCATATATGGAAAGCATAAACTCGAAGGGGAAGAACTCGTGCAGGAAAGTTCGAGCGAACACCTCATCCTTAGAGTCACCAATGTATATGGAGATGAGATCAGAATGAAGAATTTCATTGCACGGATCATTCAGCAGATCGGTGAAGGGAATGCACTTGACCTGAAGCTACCCAGAGACCAGTATGCTACTCCAGTGAACGCTTTGGATGTAGCGCGTTGTTTAGCTCATCTTATCGCCGATAATAAAATGGGTATTTACCATATTGCTTCAACAGATTATTTGAATCGCGTGCAACTTGCCCTGAGGGTATTAAAGTATTATCCAGAGGCAACTTACCAGTTGGAAAGCATCGATACTGCTAGCCTGGGTCAGGCAGCTCCGCGACCATTGATTGGAGGCTTGATCTCAGAACGATTTCTTTCAGAATACCCCGAATTTGAATTCACAAATGTGGATGATTATCTGAGCGAAAAGATCAGTGCCACACTTTAAATGGTCAAAGCGAAAACCATAGCGCTCGAATACTGTTAAATTTGCCCACCTTATTATAGAAAGTATGTCAGAAAATAATATCACTGTTCCTTATGGAATGACCGTTCACGGTCAGGATGAAATAGATGCCGTTGTAAACGTACTCAAAACCAGTACCCAAATGGGTAAGCATGTTCGTCAGATGGAAGAACGTGTTGCAGCACTATATGCAAAGAAGCATGGGATAATGGTCAACTCGGGTTCTTCAGCGCTTTACATTTCCGCTGAGATCATGAACTTGCCCAAGGGCTCTGAGGTGATCACTCCTGCCCTCACCTTCTCCACCACCGTTGCTCCATTGGTGAGAAATGGTTTGGTACCTGTTTTTGTGGATGTAGCTCCCGGAACCTACTGCATCGATGCCGATAAAGTGGAAGAGATGATCAGCGACAAAACGAAAGCATTGGTTATCCCAAATCTCATTGGAAACCTACCCGACTGGGAGAAATTGAGAGCCATTGCCGATAAATATGACCTGTTTATTCTAGAGGATTCAGCCGATACTCTTGGAGCCACTATTGGTGAAGGAAGCAGCGGACGCTTCAGCGATATCAGCATTACCTCTTTTTACGGTTCGCACGTGATCAATTGTGCAGGAAATGGCGGTATGCTCTGCGTTAATGACGATGCTCTTGCAGAGAGAGCCAAACTCCTCCGCTCATGGGGACGCAGTTCATCATTGTTTGTGGAAAGTGAGAAGATCGAGAATCGATTCAACATTGACGTGGACGGTATAGAATATGACGCCAAGTTTGTTTTTGAAGAGCTTGGATACAATTTAGAACCTTCTGAGATGGGTGCAGCTTTCGGCCTTGTTCAGCTCGATAAATTGGATCACAACATATCTGAACGCGAAAAGAACCTGGCTGAATTAAGCGAATTCTTCAGCGAGTATGAAGATTGGTTCATTCTTCCGAACCAACTTCCCCATTCGAGAACAGGTTGGTTGGCTTGTGCCTTGACCATAAAAGAGAATGCTCCTTTCAGCAGAAAAGAGATGCAGATCTTTTTGGAGAAAAGAAATGTGCAAACCAGAACGGTTTTTACAGGAAACATTCTACGTCAGCCTGGTTTCAAGAACATTGAGCACAGAGCGAATCCAGAAGGATATCCATTTGCTGACCAGGTAATGAGAGGTGGTATTCTTTTAGCCTGTCATCACGGACTTAGCCGCGAAATGATGGATCACCTGAAGTCAAGTGCTAAAGCCTTTCTTGAGCAGTTCTAAGAATTAATACTTCTACTTGGCATAGTCTTCTATTTTTGTCCTATGCCGAAAAGCTTCCCTACTGTTAATCGAGAGCTAAGTTGGCTCTCATTCAACGAACGTGTCCTTCAGGAATCTGAAGACCCAAACAACCCCCTGTTAGAAAGGCTGCGTTTTCTCGGAATATTCTCGAGTAACCGCGATGAGTTCTTTCGTGTGCGGGTTGCCGGAGTGAAAAGAATGGTCGATCTGGGTCAGAACTACACAGAATATCAGGATATCGACTTGAGTGATCTTCTGGCGCGAATTCAAAAGATCACCCTGGATCAGGAAGAACGCTTCAGTAGAAGTTATGGGAAGATCATTCGCGAGTTAAAAAAGGAAGGCCTGGTGCTCCTGAATGAGCGTCAACTCACCAACGAGCATAAAGACTTCGTGAATAAGTGGTTCAAGGAGAAGGTTTACCCTACTCTGGTGCCGATCATGTTGAAGAACGTTGACGAATTTCCTGAGCTAAAAGACCGCGTGAGTTACTTTGCCGTGATCCTTTCAAAAAAGGACGGCTCCCGAAAAAGTCAATACGCCCTGATCGAGATCCCCTCCAAAGAACTGGGGAGGTTTTTGGTTTTACCAAAAGTTGATGATAAGGACTACATCATCATTCTTGATGATGTGATACGCTATTGTTTGAGGAACATCTTCGCGATCTTCGATTATGATCAGTTTGAGGCATACACGATCAAGATCACCAGAGATGCTGAGCTAGATCTGGACAATGATGTATCCGAAGGCTTCCTCAACAAAATGAAACAGAGTCTGAAGAAGAGAAAGAAAGGCTCTCCTGTGCGTTTTGTGTACGATGAACACATGCCAAAGCGCTTATTTCAGTACCTCAAGCGCAAACTAGCCCTCGATGATGACGACAATCTCATTCCGGGTGGACGTTATCACAATTTCAGGGACTATATGGGTTTTCCAACAGTAGGTCGAGATGATCTTTTGTTTAAAAAAGAACAGCCAGTGACCCACCCAGACCTCAAGCCTTATGAGAATGTTTTTGACACAATTAGGGAAAAGGATGTCTTGCTGCACTACCCTTACATGACCTTCCATCACTTTATTGACTTTTTGCGCGAAGCTGCGATCGATCCTAAAGTGAAAGAGATCTATGTGACCATGTATCGGCTTGCCGATAAATCGAAGGTGGTGAACGCATTGTTGAATGCGGCGAAAAACGGTAAGGAGGTCACCGCAGTCCTTGAGTTACAGGCTCGCTTTGATGAGGAGAATAACATCTATTGGTCGAATGTGCTGCAGGAAGAGGGCATCAAAGTGCTTTTTGGGTTTGAAGGCTTGAAGATCCATTCGAAGGTGGCGATCATTGGCCGGAAAGAAAAAAGTCGAATGGTTTACTATGGATGCTTTGGAACAGGGAACTTCAATGAATCCACCGCCAAGATCTATTGCGACCTTTCACTTTATACCTCAAATCAAAAGATCACCAAAGAGGCACTGAAGATCTTCGGGATGTTGCAGGGAAGGTTCACTACGAACAGAAATAGTCACATCATTCTTTCACCGAACCAGACAAGGATCAAGTTCATTCGATATATCAATCGGGAGATCAGAAATGCCAAGGCTGGGAAAGATGCCTGGATCAAGGTAAAGGTGAACAGCCTGGTTGACCCCAAGATCATTCAAAAGCTCTATGAAGCGAGTAATGCCGGGGTAAAGATCGACATCATCGTTCGTGGTATGTGCAGTCTGATTCCGGGTAAGGACGGAATGAGTGAGAACATTCGGGTGATCAGTATACTCGACAAGTTCCTAGAACACGCCAGGATCTATATCTTCTGCAACGACAACAAGCCAGAATACTTTATCTCTTCAGCAGATATGATGGTGCGTAATCTGGATCGCCGTATTGAACTTACCTGCCCCATCTATGATCCAGAGATCCGCCAGGAAGTTGATGATATTTGGGATTATCAATGGAAGGATAACGTAAAAGCCCGTATTATTGACGAAGAGCAAAAGAATAAATATGTGAAAGATGATAAAGCTGCATTTCGCTCGCAATTTGAATTTCACAATTACTACAGAAAAAAATATCGCTCTTAGTGAATCTTAGAAAGTACGCTGCAGTAGATATAGGCTCTAATGCCATCCGACTTCTGATCATGCACAGCATCGATCACAAAAAAGGGACACACTTTAAAAAAGTATCGCTCGTTCGAGTGCCAATACGCCTCGGCCAGGATGTTTTCACGGAAGGATTGATCACAGAAAGAAATCGAAATCGTTTGGTCGAGAGTCTTGTCGCCTTTAAAGGCTTGATCTACGCCCATGAAATTGACGAGTACAGAGCATGTGCAACCTCAGCTATGCGGGATGCAGAAAATGGACTGGATATTGCCGCTGAGATCAGTGAACGCTCTGGCATTAATGTAGAAGTGATCGATGGAAAAGAGGAAGCCGACATCATCTATGCCACGCATATTGAAAAGGTGCTCGACGTGGAAAAGAATTACCTCTACATTGATGTGGGTGGAGGATCTACTGAGATGACTCTCTTCGTGGGTGGCAAAGTAGAAGATGCACAATCTTTCAACATTGGGACCATTCGACTCTTAAACAAGCTGGTTCCTGAGAAAGAATGGGATCGTATGAAAGCCTGGCTTAAAGAACACAAAGCCGCATATGATGATCTTGAAGCCATTGGCTCTGGGGGTAACATCAACAGGATCTACAAGATGAACCAGAAGAACGACTGGAAGCCGCTTAGCTTAAAAGAGCTTCAGGAAACCCGGGAGCTTATCGCTGGTATGCCCTATGAAAAACGGATCATCAAACTAAACATGAATATCGACCGTGCGGATGTGGTACTGCATGCCTCAGATATTTTCCTTAAGGCCTGTAAATGGGCCAAGATTGACGAGATCAATGTTCCTAAGATGGGCTTGGCCGATGGCCTTGTGCGGAAGATGCACAGTAAGTTTCAACAAGAAGAGTTGATCGCTGAATCCTAATCTATCTCCTTGATAGTGTGGGCGCTAACAAAAAGCACATTGCCCAGCTCTTCATAGTCATTGAAGATATCTGCTGAATTGTCCGCTAAGGTCAAGCCACCAAAGCCCATCACAACCAGATCGGCCATTGCGGATTTCCTATTGATGATCTGCTCAATTTCCTGATCACCCTCACGAGGTACTAGCTCTATGTTCTTTCTTGAGATCGGCAACCTTCCATCTTCGATCATAGTAAGCAGACGCTCTTTTTGTTGTTGCTCCTCACCTTCCATGTAGACACTGAACATCTTGATCTCAGCACCTTTCCAATCAGGATGGCCTAACAAAATAAAGCTTAGGAGGATCATCAAATTGGAATTTTCATAATCTCGAGAAGAGATCCATATATGGATGTTGCGGTGTTTTCCAAAACCTTTTAAAGAGCTTCTCAGGATACAAACATCAAAGTCGGTACTCAACAAGAGCTGGTAGTTCTGAGCGAGAATATCGATCTCCTCCTTCTTCCCTTTTTCAAACTCAAAGAGGATCATATTATTTCCTTTCCCCGAAACCCCAGGTAACTGTATGGATTGAGCAATGGCTGAGGTATAAGAAGGTGATATGATAGTATCCAAATAAACCTTGCTCTTACTACCTTCCATCAGCACCACCAACTTTCTTTTGACGTCCTGTGACAGTTTGTAAGTGTCTTTATTCAGATATCCTTCGATATAGTGCAGATATGTTCCAAAGCCATAGCGATAAGCCAGCCATCGGACCATATCCAGCGCCGAGTCGCGTTTAAAGGTCTCTTTGGAGATACAGATGATAAATGGTCTCCAACGTTGTTCTTCCGCTTCCCGATCTTTTCGTTGAAGAAAGAGGTGTAGCTCTCTGCTCAACTGAAAGATCACTCCACGGAATAGGTCCACCACTCCATGTTCTGAACTGATCCGACTAACCCATAGATAAATGCCAGTCATGATGACGATAGAAAGTATAGCATAGCTGAAGTTCATCTTGAACATCAGATAGAAACAGAGCAAGGCTCCGAAAAGTGAGACGTACCACTTAGACCTGAACGTAGGTCGATATGCCGGATCGGCAGCTAAATGTTCAAGAAAGGAGATCAAACAGATCGCTCCGTAGGTGACCATGAAGAACATGGAGATGATCTGAGCAACAAAATCGATATCTCCAATGGCGATGAAGAAGAATCCGATCACACAGGTGATCACACTGGCATTGATCGGTTCGTTGTCTTTTTCCCTTCCTCTCGCCAAAGCGCGGTTGATCCTTGCACCAAAGATCCCATCCACTCCAAGTGCCTGCAGGGTTCTGGGGGCGATCATTACAGAGCCGAGTGCTGAAGAAATGGCTGCACCCGCCAATCCGATGGGGATGATGGGTGGCCATAAGGCGATCTTCTCCATAATGAGGTGATCGGTATTGGCCAGGTCTTCAAGACTCGCGGAGAAAAAGAGTTTGAAGGAGATCAACACATAAACGATAATACCTGCAACGGTAGCCCAGATCGTGCCTTTGGGAATGGATTTCTTAGGGTCTTTAAGGTCTCCCGACAAACCTAATCCTGCAGCAATTCCCGTGAATGCAGGAAATATGATGGTAAACACATAGAAGAAATCGTCAGCATTATCAACCTTTTCAAATGGATTGATCGCTGAAGCTGAATAGGTTCCTCCAAGAAAGAAAAGTACAAGCGAAACCACCAGTATAGCAACTACCAGATACAAGGCCTTCACTCCTACATTTGCGCCTTTGGTGAGCATGAGGAAGGTCAGGAAGATCATAAATATGATCCCCACCAATCTTTGATTTAACTCTACGCCGTAAGTATAGTTGATCATTTCGGCCACAGGCTCAAAAGACACTGCAAAGGCGATTACATAGAATGCAACACTGATGGCCTGAGAAAGAAATAAGGCAATCCCAATTGCTGCTCCGATATTTAGACCAAAACTCCGGGAGATCATGTAATAGGCTCCACCACCCTCTACCTTCTGATTGGTAGCAATCTCTGCAACTGCCATGGCTGTGGGGATGGTAACGGCATGACCAATGAGAATGATCAGCAAGGCACCCATCAAACCCGTATTCCCAACGGCATATCCGAACCTCAGGAAAAGTATGGCTCCCAGGATGGTCGAAAGCGCTGTCATAAAGACGGGCATGGTACCCATCGTTCCGCCGGATGAACTAAGTCTGCTCATGTTTTTCTCTTCTCCAAGAGGAAATCAATAATACTCAAATTTATTAGCTCCGCTACACAAAAACTATATTTGCCGGCCATGATCAAGATCAAAGGTTTTCGCGCATTTCGTCCACCTCAGGAGAGAGTGCATCTCGTATCGAGCAGATCCTATGTGGCTTACAAGGGAGAAGCCCTCAACAACAAACTGAAAGGCAATCCATTCAGCTACATCCACATCATCAATCCTGAACATGAGGAAACTCATCAATCAGCCCCTTTCAGCAATGAGCTTTTTCAAAAGATCCGTTTGAAGTTTGAGGAATTCATCGATTATGGGAATTTCATCCAGGACGAAGAAGAATCGCTTTATCTCTATCGACAAGAAAAAGAAGATCGGGTCTTTGTTGGCATCATCGCCCTGGTGAGTGTGAAGGATTATCGAGAAGGACGTATCCTAAAGCATGAAGACACCATCGCTCGCCGGGAAGAGCGATTTATGCGATATCTAGACATTACCAATATCCATGCAGAACCAGTCCTGCTGACCTACCCTGATATTTCAGAGGTTGAGCAGCTAATGCAAGACGTTCAAAAAATGGATCATGAGTACAACTTCACCACGGTAGATGAGGCGAACCATAAACTTTGGAAGATCAGCAATCCCGAACAACTCGAATTGATCGAAAAAGAATTTGGCAAAATAGATAAAGCCTATATCGCCGATGGTCATCACCGATGCTCATCCAGTGCCCTTCTGGCTTCTAAAAGAGAATTAGATGGAGAAGAAGATGGCTCAGCCTACTTCATGAGCATGCTCATCCCTGAGAGTCACCTTCATATTGTTGATTTTAATCGACTCGTTCGCGGGCTCAACGGGCTAAGTAAAGAGGGCTTCCTGGAAAAATTAAATGAACGTTTTCTGGTCACCGAAGTGCATCACAAGCAATACCAACCAAGAGCACACCATGAGATCGGACTTTACATTGATGAAACCTGGTACCGTCTTGAGCCTTCGCTTTATTTCTACAATGCCAATGATCCAGTAGATAGTCTGGATGCACAGATCTTGAGTAAGAACATTCTTGAACCAATCCTTGGAGTTGAGGATCTTAAAACTGACGAGAGAGTGCGTTTTATTAGTGGATCTGAAGGCGTTGAGGCATTGGAAAACGAAGTAGATAGCGGCAAATTCGACATGGCTTTTAACCTCTACCCTGTTGATGTACAGGAACTAAAAGCCGTTGCCGACGCCGGAAAGATCATGCCGCCTAAAACCACGTGGATCGAACCTAAATTGAGAAGTGGCTTAACGATCTACCAATATTAAGATCGTAGTTTTGCAGCATGGATCTGATTGAGAATCTAAAGAAGGTCAAGTCGAACATCCCTGAATCCGTTGAACTGGTGGCGGTGAGCAAAACCAAACCAGCTGAATACGTTCAGGAGCTTTATGACTTTGGCCATCGCGATTTTGGAGAGAATAAAGTTCAGGAGCTCAGCGACAAGGCTGAAAATTTACCGAAAGATATTCGCTGGCATGCCATAGGGCATTTGCAGCGAAATAAGGTAAAATACATCGCTCCCTTTGTGTATCTCATTCACGCCGTGGATAGCATCAAACTGCTCAAGGAGATCAACAAACGCGCAGCGCAAAATGACCGGATGATCGACTACCTTTTTCAGGTACACATTGCTGCAGAAGATTCAAAGTTTGGTTGGGATAAGCAGGAACTGATCGATGTATTGAATGCAGGAGAGCATTTGAGCTTTGAGAATACGAGGTTAAGAGGATTTATGGGAATGGCCACCTTCACCGATGTAGAACAACAGGTAGCGAATGAATTTGAGAGCCTAAGAGATATTTTCACCCGCTTTCGATCGGAAGAGATCAATATTCTGAGCATGGGAATGAGCGGTGATTACGACATCGCTATTCAACATGGAAGTAACATGATCAGGGTGGGCTCACAGATATTTGGAGCAAGAGATTAAGTATGGCAAAACAAACGAAGATCAAGGGAATTCACGCCGATATGCAATCGGCCGATCCAAACAAGGTTTTTAAGGCGCTGAAAGACCTTCGCAAACATGGAACAGAAGACAGCATACCACTTCTGATCGATATTGTGGTGAATACTAAAGAAGAACTGCTTTACGATGAGGCTATAAAGATCCTCAATGATCTCAAGGACAAGAATTCTACACAGCAAATCATTGAGGCCATTCAAGACCCGAAGAACGAAGGAGAGATCATCACCCTGCTTCAAGTAATTTGGCAGGCGGGTTTGAAGGTGGGCCCACATCTTCGTTTTCTAGCCGATCTGGCGATGAAGTCGGAGTATATGGTAGCATTCGAATGTGTGACCATCGTTGAACACATGGAAGATGATCTGAACGAGGAAGAGGTATTTCAGATCATAGCCGACTTACGCGAAGCAGTACTCAGAAAGAATAAGAATGAAGAACTTCTGGAGATGATGATCCAGGAATTCAATGAAAGGATCATTGGTTGAGTCAGAACGATACCATATGTGCCTTAGCTACCCCGGAAGGTGTAGGAGCCATTGGCATCATTCGTCTTTCAGGCGATCAGGCCATTGAGATCTGTAATGCAATATTTCCCAAAAAAGACCTGAGCAAGGAAGAAGGTTATACCATTCATTTTGGCCCTATCGTTTCTGACGGCAATGTCCTCGACGAAGTCTTGGTAAGTCTCTTTAGGAATCCGAGATCTTATACTGGTGAAGATCTCATTGAAGTCTCCTTTCACGGTTCTCCATTCATCTTGCAAAAAGCCATCGATCTGTTTGTGGAGCAGGGAGCCAGATTGGCAAAAGCTGGAGAATTCACCCAACGTGCCTTTCTCAATAAGAAAATGGACTTGAGTCAGGCCGAAGCTGTAGCCGACCTTATCGCGGCTGAATCTGCAGCTGCTCATGATACCGCTATGCATCAAATGAGAGGTGGTTTCTCCAACGACATCTCATTGCTGCGGGACAGGCTGATCCACTTTGCCTCCATGATAGAGCTGGAGTTAGATTTTAGTGAAGAAGATGTTGAGTTTGCCAATCGGGATGAGCTCAAAGAATTGCTGGAGGAGGTCAGAAGCTATGTGCAAAAGCTCATTAGCTCCTTTGATCTGGGAAATGTCATTAAAAATGGCGTTCCCGTAGTGATCGCAGGAAAACCCAATGCCGGTAAATCAACCTTATTGAATGTTCTTTTCCGAGAGGAACGCGCGCTCGTGACCGACATTGAAGGCACCACGCGAGACAGCATTGAAGACGAGCTGGTTATGGATGGGATCCTATACCGCTTCATTGATACGGCAGGTTTAAGGGATACTGATGATCTGGTGGAGGCGCTAGGTGTTAAACGAAGTCTGGAGAAGATCAGTCAGGCAGCCATTGTGCTTTACCTTTTTGATGCCACAAAATTGTCTCCAACTGAGCGCAAAGCTGCAATGGAAGAGCTAAAAAGTGTGATCCCTGAGAAATCCAGCTTGCTTGCAGTAGCGAATCACATTGACAAGCTGCCGGAAGATGAACAGCAAAAGCTGGAAGCTGATAAAGAACTGATTAGCATCTCCGCGAAAGAGGAAAAAGGTTTGGACAAGCTGAAATCAAGCCTAAAAAAGATCGTCCTCAGTGGCAAAGCAGATCGCGAGGGTAGTGTTGTGACCAACTCCAGGCATTTGCAGGCCCTACGAAAATGTGATGAGAGTTTAGAAAGAGCCATGCAAGGTCTGGATAATCAAACTCCGGGAGACTTGCTAGCCATGGACATTCGTCAGGCTTTATTTTATCTGGGCGAGATCACCGGAGAAGTCACCACCGACGACCTTTTGGGGGATATCTTCTCGAAGTTTTGTATTGGCAAATGAATCTCTAGCGAAAGTTCCTATCGGGAAGTGAAACCCTCACTCTCACTCCTTCTCACTCTTCCTCTCACTCCCACTTTCCTTCAATCTCGAGGCCAGCATTTATTGCAATATCCTCGTAGATGAGCTTTTGATTCCTAAAAAGGGCAATACTGAGATGAGCATTCAATGATTCGCGAACCATGCCATCCATTCCATGCCCATTGGGTGATTTTAGTTTAGCCCAATCACTTGCCGATGCTTTAACCAGAAGTTGATGTGTATTTCCGCTAAACTTGAGTGCCACTTCCTCTTTCCCGCTGTTTATGTGAAGCTTTGATAGTTTGTAGGAAGTGAATAAATGCTGTTTTCCATCCAGTATCAATATGGCTCCAAAACCTGTCAACCTAAATCCAGCTACTTTCATTTTTGCGATGGCAACAGATAAACTGGCATCCGAATCTTGAAACCTTGAAGCCTGTATCCAAATATGTGCTTTAGGAAAAGATCTGCCCCAGTCTTTTTCAATGTAACCTATACCCTTATCAAAACTTAATGTACGCCCTTCAAAGTGTAGCTCACCTGAAAGTTCGCTTCTCAAGCTGATCACACTGTGATTGCAATCCATGAACGGCCAATAGCTCAATGGACCCATGAGATTTGGACTGTAAACAGACTTGGGCCAGGCTTTGTGTTCTTTGAGCTTCAAATGCCCATTGAGAGTAGGCAAGTTCAGCCTGATCTCATTTCTACTGAACTCATGATCACCGATCTTGAGTTCGAATGAATGAGTGGAAGCTGAGAACATTTCCCGTGGGAATGCATGATAAGTTGTCCTCCCTGTTTTTCCATCAAAGAATTGAATGAAAGCCTCACCGTCATAAGCATTCATCGAGGAAAGGCCTACCATGAGCGCCGCCACCTCATCTCCTTTCTCATCCTCAAACTTGTAATACCAGCCTTCAAAATGCTTGGAAAGCCTGGATCGCTCGTGGAATCGCTCGGGATACCAGAACTGGTTTTGAAAAATGAAATGGGGTAACACGAGGGAAATTTACGAGAATATTAGTCACAAGCGATTAATCCTAGCGGAAGGAGAACGGTCGCAAGAAAGTAAGAAAAATCAGCTGAGGCATTGATAAAAATCAGTTTCGAATTGGAGTCGACTTAATAACCTTGTTTTAAGAATTATTGGAAACCAATTGCAGTTTTAGATTGGTTAGAACGTAAATAACGAAAAATGAAGTACTCATTCAGTTTTTTGATTCTGATTTTAACACTTGGCTTCCTTCCCGCTTGTCAGGTTGATGACGACCCAGTTGAGGAAGTTCCCAACACTGAGCCCCTTATAAGCCTCAGTGAAGATGCTCTGTTTTCCAATATCGAAGATGGAGTGATCTCGATAACTATTGAAGATGATCTTGAGAATACAGAGGCCTCCTCTATAGCCGCTGCCAGCTATGAAATTAAATCATTTGATGGGACGGAAATTAGCAAGGGAAGAATTCCTGGAAATGACAATTTGATTTCTTATGAAATTGTGATCAGTGCAGATGAATATGATACGAATGATGTCGAAGAGCCCTATACCCTTTCAGTATCTGCCACTGATTCAAAGGGATTGTCTAGCAGCCAGTCTAAAGAATTCAGCATTTATCAAGGTTACGCCTCCATCGGACTCGCTGGAGATGCTATTCCTGGTGGATGGCATAACGACGCTGATATGACTGAGATAAAGGATGGGGTCTATGAATTGCTGGTTGACCTAACGGCCAACAATGTTAAGTTTAGAGCGGATGATGATTGGGCTATAAACTGGGGAGCGTCTACTTTCCCCACAGGAATTGGAATACAAGGTGGACCAAATATTCCAATTCGCGAAGCTGGAAAGTACCTTATTACCTTTGATGTAAAGGATGGTTCGTACAATTTTGAAAAACAATGATCAGTCATTCAAATTGTAAAAGCCCTTTTTGGTTATACGTTCATTCTGAATCAAAATTTAGCCCTGATTCTTTTGATTTCATCTAATTTGGCTCGATTCTAACGTCCACAGTGAAATCGATCATTGAAAGCATTTTTATTCCTGGTGAATTAGAAGGTACACGCTTATCTGACATTGATATTGAGCTTTTTCAAACCGTCAGATCTAAATCGGCATTAAAAAAGAATATTCGAAATGGACTTATTGAGCTTAACTCAAAGCCAGGAAATTCAGGAGATTACGTTTCGGCGGGTGATGAAATCTGTGTTTACCAAAACAATGATAAAAAGGCAAATGCTCAAATAAACATGGCTATCGAGGTCCTCTACGAGGATGAGTATTTGGCCGTCGTGAATAAACCTGCTGGCATTTTAGTGAGTGGAAACAAGCGAAAGACCCTTGAGAATGCCTTAAAACATAACCTCAAAACGAGCAATGAAGTAGATGCTTTGGAGTATCCAGAGCCTATTCACCGTTTGGACTTTGCCACTAGCGGTGCCCTTCTTATTGGCAAAACGAAAAAGGCGGTCATTGAACTGAACCAGATCTTTGAGAACCGAAAGATCAAGAAGAAATACCTGGCCGTATGCATCGGTGAAATATCAGAAAAAGGCGAGATCACATCTCCTGTGGAAGGAAAAAAAGCCCGAAGCACTTTTCGTGTCTTAGACTCACGGCGGCATGGTAGCTTCAAAAAGTTGAATTTACTTGAACTTGATCTCCACACCGGCAGAAGGAATCAGATCCGTATCCATCTAGCAAGCCTCGGAAACCCAATCTACGGAGATCAAAAGTTTTCTGCGGCAGATATACACTTCAAAGGCACTGGCTTTTTCCTGCATTCACTAAGCCTGGACCTTAAGCATCCCTTTACTGGTAAAGAGATATCTGTTAAGGCTGGGCCTCCAAGGAAATTTGAGCGATTGTTCAGCTCCGTTCCCAAAAAAGCACCTAATCCCTCAACAGCAAAGATGAATCCCCATAACTCAAGAAGCGAAAGTCGTTTTTGAGCGCATAGGCATAGACCTTCTTCCAGTCCTCCCCTATCCAGGCTGCCACCAGTGCTAACAAACTACTTTGAGGTTGGTGAAAGTTTGTAATGAGTCCATCAATGGCCTTCCAGTTATACCCAGGCATGATATACAATGAAGAATGAAAGTCGAGGGTGTTCAGTTTTCTCTCATCCAAACTGCTCATTAAATACTGGCAGGCCTCCCTCCAACTGAACTTTCCCGGAAGCTCATAGGCATCCTCCTGTTCCAGACTAGAAACTGAGAAAGAGGAGGCTTCTCTCATCTTCTCTGCCAACCAGTACATGCTCTCCAATGAGCGTAAGCTCGTCGTTCCTACACTGATCAATTTCGCATCATGATCGATCAAATCTTGCAGAGCATCTTTGCCTACTACTACCCTTTCTCGATGCATCTTGTGTTCAACAAGCTTCTCTGCTTTCATCATTCTGAAAGTTCCCGCTCCAACATAAAGCGTGAGATAATTCAACTTGTGACCTTTCTTCTTTAGTTGCTCCAGTTGCGAGTCGATGAAATGTAGGCCAGCCGTAGGAGCTGCAACTGCGCCTTCTTCTCTGGCATAAACCGTCTGGTAGCTTTCGGCATCCTTCTCTTCTGTATCTCTGTTCAAATATGGAGGCAAGGGAATTTCGCCAGCTTTCTCAAGAATCTCTGAAAACTCAAAATCACCTTCCCATTCGAATTGAACCAGGACATCCTCCGTTCTTTTCTCCAGAAGCTTAGCGCTTAAGATAGTTCCTCCAAGGTTCAGCTTCAAGACATCCGTTTCCTTAAAACGTTTGAGGTTTCCTACCATGCATTGCCAAACACATCCATCCGTGGATGAGAGCGCTTCTTCTACAGTTGCAGCATGAGGTTCCAAACAAAACACCTCGATGTGAGCGCCTGTTTCTTTCTGAAAGCGGAGTCGAGCCGAAAGCACCTTTGTGTTGTTAAACACCAGCATAGCGTCTTCTGGAAGGTGAAACTCGAGATTGGAGAACACATCCTCATTGATCTCGGAATTTTGATAAAGCAACAACTTAGACTGATTCCTATTGGTCAAAGGATATTTCGCAATACGATCTTCTGGGAGATCATAGCTGAAGTCGATACTCTTCAATTCTTTTCGATTCATATCGCAAAGTTAATGTGCTAGTGGCGCTCTGCTTGAACCTAATTCGAGATTATATTTCTAATAAAGACTTCGTTCAGAGTTTGGAACTCTGCTACATATCTGTATATTATGGATCAAATAATGAACTATGAAAAGAAAAGCAACAGCAGTATGGAATGGAACAGGGAAAGAGGGCAATGGACACCTCACAAGTCAAAGCAAGGTTTTAGATGAGACACAATACTCCTTCAGCTCAAGATTTGAAGAAGGAAAAGGAACTAATCCTGAAGAATTGATCGCTGCAGCTCATGCAGGTTGTTTTGCCATGAAATTGAGTTTTTTGCTGGATGGTGAAGGATTTAAAGAAAAGAACTTAAACGCCACCGCCAGGATCAGCCTGGACGATGGTACGGTCACTAAAAGCGAGATAAGTCTGGAAGCGAAAGTGGACGGGATTGATCTGGCTACCTTCGATAAATGTGTCCGAGAAGCCGAAGAAACCTGTCCGATCTCCAGGGTCTTAGATCTTGAAATCAGCGTCGACAGTAAGTTGATTCCCTAAGTGAACCATTAAACTTTTCTGAGCTTTTTCTCG
>CBFHWY010000059.1:0-18145 GCA_965659675.1 Salibacteraceae bacterium
TAGCATTGAAAAGGGGAGGTGCTTCTGCAAATATTACCTGTCCTTCACAGAGTACCGTATCATCAATAAAGTTCACATCAGGTGTGTATTCGTAGTTCACTCTAATGGTATCTCCAAATACACCACAGGCATTAAAGATCCTCACCACATAAGTTCCTGAACTTCGCACTGTATATTGATCTCCTGAATTGGTGCTGTTCCAAACATGATATCCTCCAGTGTTGATGGTCGCATCAAGCAAGAGGGTATCTGCATCACACAAACCGGTATCCGGACCAAAGTCAACGTTAATGGGCTCTTCATAGATCACCTCAGTCTTCGCGCTATCCGTACCGCAAATGTTTGTTGCACTAACGCGATAAACACCACTTTGGGTCACAACTAAACTTGAATCGGTTGAACCTGTATTCCAGAGATATGTGGAGTTGGGGTAAGAAACATTCAAAGGTCGGGGGGCACCTATACACATCACTGTATCCTGCGGAAGATCAACACTCGGTGGTCTTTCTTCGCTAAATGTGACGGTATCAGTGAAAGTACCACAAAGGTTTTCCGCTCTGATCCAATAGGTTCCCTGAGTACTGACCCTAAAAGTGCTATCCTGACTTCCATTTTGCCAACGCAGTCTGGCATTTCCGGTACTTCCTGGATCAAGGAAAAGCCTGTCGCCTCTGCACAGAATACTATCCGGACCTAGATCCATGTTTAGGTTATAGTCATAGTGTACATGTATGGTGTCGCTATCTCTTCCGCAAAGATTGGAGGCCTGTGCCCAATAGGTTCCACCTGGAGCCAATACATTTTTTCCACCAAGCCTACTCCCATCATGCCATAAATACCTTGCCCTCGAATTGATCGCATTGAGGAATATGATATCACCATCACACAGGGCGGTGTCTGGACCAAAATCAACCACTGGACTCTGTTCAAATTCCACATCGATCGTGTCAGAAATGATTCCGCAGGCATTGCGCATTTCCACCCAGTAGATCCCTGTGGTATTGATGGTTCTGAATGGCGTGGTATCTCCATCGTGCCAGAGATACCTGGTGTTATTTATTGTTCGAAGATCATAGCTCAGGGAATCGGGTATGCACATGAGCGTATCAACACCTAAGTTCACCGTATCTGGGAATAGGGTATCGATTACCACCGTATCGATGTCGGCACCACAGAAGTTGTAGACCTTCACCCAATAGGTGTCTGGGTTAAATACCTGCAGTTCTCTTTGAGTACTACCGTTGCTCCAGAGTGCTTGAAAAACCAAAGTATTTACGGAGAAGTTCAGAGTATCTCTATTACAAATACTCGTGTCTGGTCCAAGGTCAATAATAGGAGGTGGAGGTACTTCAACAGTGTCATACAATGTGTCGGTTAAGCACGGGTATTCGATGATCGTGCGCACCTGATATCTACCGGTTTGGGTGTAGGAATGAATAGGATCTCGAACAGTATCTGTATTTCCATCTCCAAAGTCCCATTGGAAAGCAATGGGATTACCTTTGATCACCGTGCTGAATTTGACGGTATCCCCCTGACATATCGTATCGGTTCCTGTGTAATAATTCTCAAAAGCGATGCTGTTCTCAAGGTCGATCAGAGTAACACCAGTGGCATAGGCATAAGAGACCGCCCTTCCAATGCCAGAAGAGTATGCCTGAAAACCACAGCCTGTTGTTTCTAGAGTATGTCTGCCTGCTGAAACGGTCACATGCCGATAGGAATAGTTTTGGGCGGTAGGAAAGACCGTGAAGTCCCTTATCCGTATTGAGTCAAGCCAGATCTTGTCCGTATCATTGGTCTTGGTGATGATGCACACAAAATGAGAATCTATATCGGAAGTGTCAATCGCAAAGAAGGTCACAGAATCGAGGAACATCTGTTCTGTGGAATTCAGCATGACCATGGATGGGTCGGTCTGATCATTCGCAGAGCAAAATGTTTGTCCTGTGATCATAAACTGACCAACCTGAACAGGTTTGTCAGCGGTGTAATACCTGGTGGTTTGTATGGTATCATCCCAGGATTCACCGGCATCAATGGTTGACATGAATACCCCGTTACGGTAAATGCTTGTATTATTTTGGTCCGCTACGATCTTGATGTAATCTTTATTAATACTCCAGGATGGTACGGCTAGAAATGATTGTCCCCATGTACTGACCGGATACATCACTTCGAAAAGCGGATCACTGTTGGGTGAGCAAATGATGGTGCTCCACATGTTTCCAGAATAAACAGCAAAGTCTTTTCCGTTAATACTTCTGATCTCACTTCCACTTAGGTCATCCTGGGCTCTGGCCGCCTGGGCCTGATAAACCCGATTTGGAGGGATCACAACCGTATCTTTTCGGTTTGGACCACCTCCATTTCTAACGCTATCGGTATAAGTGATCTCTACTTCGGCTGTATCACCAGCCGCGACTACCACGAACTCAGAACGCCATAATTGGTTGCTTTTCATTTCAGAGTCATAGGTCATGGCTCGATATCTTGTCCCAAGGGCTCTATTGGGAAGTAGGAGGGAAGCCTCAGTTCGTACTGGATGAAAAGTAACAGCGTAGGCTACCACATTGTCGTTGGCCTGAATATGGATCGCTTTATTTCTTAGAACTCTTGAGCCGCTGATGTGGGCATCGTTTCCATTGATGTTTATTCTTGCGATCTGATTAGGGCTGACACTAAAACTCTGGCTAAAACCCGTTCCAGGGATTGATACTGTTCCAGTTGTGCTGTATTTTGAGGTGATATTGACCCAAAATCTGGCCGTTGAACTATCCATGACATGAGGGTACGCGAACCAGAAATCCTGTCCCTCATTGGTCACAATCTGCCCACGACTCTCCGCAAAGAGCGCAAAACATATCAAGCTCAAAAGAAATATTCGTTTGAAAATCAGCACTTCTCCTCCTAAACCCCTCAAAGTTAATCAAAGTTCAGACTATAGAATTTGACTCGTAGATTCACCGAGAATTGTTTTGATTAATTCTTTGGTGCGTAAGCGAAAAACTTGCACCTTTGCAGGCCATTTTAATTAACCGGCGTTTAGCACGTCAACCAATTAACAAAATATGCCAGCGAAAATTAGATTACAGAGACACGGTAAAAAAGGAAAAGCTTTTTACTACATCGTTGCGGCCGACGGTCGTGCAAAGAGAGATGGACGTTATATTGAGCGTTTCGGATCTTACAACCCAAATACGAACACAGCAACCATAGAAATGGATTTCGATAGAGCATTGTATTGGGTTAAACAAGGCGCTCAGCCAACAGATACAATGAGAGCGATGCTTTCTTATCGCGGAGTGCTTTACAAGCATCACCTCGACAGAGGAGTACTTAAAGGTGCTTTTACTCAAGAAGAGGCAGATAAGCGTTTTGCCAAGTGGATGGAAGAGAAGCAAGGCAAGATCGACGCCAAGGCAGAAGGCCTGGACAAAAAAGCTGCTGAGGAACGCAAAGCAAGGCTTGCTGCTGAGAAAGCAGTAAGTGATGCCAGAGCTGCTGCTCAGGTACCTCAAGAGGAAGTAGCTGAAGAAGCAGCGCCTGCTGAGGCAAGTGCGGAAGAAACTGCTCCTGCAGAGGAAACTAAAGCTGAAGCTCCTGCGGAGGAAGCTAAAGCCGAAGCGCCAGCTGAAGAAGCTAAAGCAGAAGCACCAGCTGAAGAAGCGAAAGCCGAAGCACCAGCTGAAGAAGCTGCACCTGCTGATAAAGCAGAGGCCAAGGAAGAAGCTCCTGCTGAAGAAGCCAAAGCTGAAGCTCCTGCAAAAGAAGCTAAAGCGGAAGAGGCTGCGCCTGAGGCAAAAGCTGAGGAAGCTCCAGCTGAAGACAAGAAAGAAAAGGAAGAAAAGAAAGACTGACCATGAGTGCCGAACTGGTTCCATTCGGGATCATCGGAAGAACTCATGGTTTGAAAGGCGCCCTGTGGGCTAAATTTCTCACAGGGGTCGAGCTTTCGGATCGTTTTGATATTGAGGAACCGGTTTACCTTGAAATAGAAGGTGATCCGGTTCCTTTCTTTTTGGACCTATTACAAATCGATGGCGATCGCTTTCGATTCAAATTTGAATCGGTCAACAGCATCGACGAAGCACAATCTTTCGTAGGAAAGGAATTGTTGATCAACTCGGAATTCCTCCTTTACGACGAGAGCGAATCACTCTTCAAAGATTATGATCTCATCGACCAGAATGAACAGAATATTGGAAAGGTGCTCGCTTTGCGCGAAACTGGATTGAACCGTCTACTGGAGCTTGAGAGAGATCAGGGAGAGCCTGCACTCATTCCATTTGATGAAAGTTTACTTATCGATCTGAATCACGACGAAAAGTGGATTCAGATGGAGATCGCTGAAGGACTTTTGGACCTCTAAGTGCATGTCGGCAGATTTTCAATTTAAATCTTTTGCGGTTTCACAGCAAAATGCCGCTTTTAAGGTGGGCACTGATGCCTGTTTGCTTGGCGCCTGGGTGAATCTTACCGGAATTCACAAAGTGCTCGAACTAGGCGCAGGTACAGGACTGCTCAGTCTAATGCTGGCTCAACGTTCAAATGCCCAGATAACTGCACTTGAGATTCACGAAAAAAGTGCAAAAGATGCCAGGGAGAATTTTCAAAAAAGTCCGTGGTCTGATCGTTTGGAACTCATACATAGCGATGCCCGAACATTCGATACCGATGCACATTTTGATCTTATCATTTCCAACCCTCCTTTCTTTAGAAATGCAATACAGGCAAAGAATGAACACCGATCAAGAGCGCGTCATCAAACTGAGCTTAGTTTTGAGGATATTCTTCAGCTTGGAGACAAATTCCTTAATAAGTCCGCAAGGCTAGCCTTGATCATTCCAGTTTCCGAATATCCAATATTGAATGAACTTCTCGAAGAAAGAGGTTTGAGCGTTTTAAGAATGGCGGAAGTCAGACCTGTGCCTCATAAGAACCCGCATCGATTATTGCTGGAGATCTCAAGGGCCCAAACAGAAAAGACCAGTGAGGAGTTTGTTATTGAATTGGAGCGCGGACAATACTCTCCTCGTGCTCAGGAGCTGCTTAAGGATTTTTTACTCAAACTCTGATCATACTTCTTTCTCGGTAAAACGGATTCCGTGCTGTTCAAGCTCCGCAAGTATGGGCTGGTAAATATTCGCTTTGGTGGGAATTTGAGCTCCTGTTTCAGTGATCTGGCCTTGAAGGATCATTTTGGCAGCAATTCCAACGGGTAAACCCACGGTCCGACTCATGGCAGTGTGAGTGCTGTCTTCGCCGATATCGACCATGTAAGAATTGAGCTCCTTTTTTACTCCATCAAGCTCGTACCCAAGCTTATGCCACATGATGATCATATCCTTATCACTTTCCTTCATTTTCCACTTTTGTTCAAGGATGTGTTGGAGTATTTGAGCAGGAGTGGCATTCTTAAGTCCAATTTTTGTGTCTGAAAATATTCCCAACCATTCGAGCTTTTCCATCACATCAGAATCCTGGGCGATCTGCAGGTAATACCTTAATTTGAGTTCCACACTATCGCTGGGGTGATACGCGAGAAAGGTATTGATGAATTGCCTGTAGGTCATCTGCTCTGAATCAGCCAGAGTGTATGAATCATCGGTTGCTCCCAATTTCACAAAAACATCCCAGGCTCTGCAAAAGCCGGGTCTTCTTAAGGTGCCGCGGTAAATGGTAGGAATATCTTTCAATCCGTAGGCTTCTCTGTACCAGAGTGAGTCTCGATTGGCATATCCTTCATAACGCCCATAACCTTCGATGTCTATAAATTCTGTCCTCCTGAAAAGTTGATGATAAGGTATATACTTATATCGCCCTTCCTGAATGAATTTTACGGTTCCCCCCTGACCAGAAACCACAACGTTCCTGGGATTCCAGGTGAATTTGTATTTCCAGGGATTATCTTCACTTTGAGGAGCTAAAAGTCCGCCTGTGAACGACTCAAATTGATTGAATACAGCCCCTTTGGATCGCAATTCGTCGAGAATTCTCATGGCAGACATATGATCAATGCCAGGGTCTACTCCAACCTCATTTAGCAAGATAAGGCCTGCCTCTTTTGCGGCCCGATCCAAAGCACGCATTTCATCTGAGAGGTATGAGGCCGTGACCATTGGTCGTTTTGCCTGAATACAAAGCTCCGCTACTATTGGATGAAAGCGGGCAGGCAGCATGCTGATCACCAGATCACTTTGTTGGATCAGACTTTGCATTTTATCCTTTTCATTGATATCTAGGGCAATAGCTTCGCAAGAAGAATAGCCTTCGCATTTCTTTCGAACGAGCTCGATTTTAAGTTCGGCAACTTTTATTTTCCAGTTAAATTCGGCAGCTTGCTGATTGAGATAACGCAGTAGGGTACTGGCTGACCGTCCAGCACCTAAGATTAAAATGGTACGCGAATTGCTTGACATGTATCAAAGAAATAAATTACTATTAATTTTGAATCAAAATATCAAACAAATGAAACATCTAATTACAATACTTATTGCACTGTACTCCTTTGCCATAAATGCACAGGAATCCAACCTTGTCTTTTTCTCTGAACAGGGCGAGAAGTTTAAGGTCTTTCTTAACGGAGTTGCCCAAAATGAATCATTCACCAGCAACGTAAAAGTTACTGGACTGAATCAGCCATATTACAAAGCACGCATCGTTTTTGAGGATAGATCAAAAGGTGAGATCGATAAAACACTCAACTTTAATCCAAATACAGAGACTGTATTCCGAATAAAGCTTGCTAAGAGAGGATATGTTTTGCGCTGGCAAAGTGAGGTTCCCATGGCACAGGCTGCGCCCGCCAGTCCAGATCAGACAAGTATAGTCTACCATTCAGAACCTCTTCCTGCGACTCAAACACAAGCTGCGACTCAAAGCAGTAACTCTGAGGTGCGTGTAGAGACCACACAGACGACAGAAACAGAGCCTCAAAATGCGAGTATCTCTATCAACATGCCAGAGGTGAAGATGAATGTGAGTATGAAGGTGAATGAGCAGATGGGAAATATTCGCTCAAATAGCAGCACTACAACTACTACCACCACAACCACCAGCTCTTCAAGCGGAGATGTGTCCAATATGAACAATATGTCTGAGCCAGCTCAGCCAACTCAGAGTCAGCCCGATCGATACAATATGCCAGGCTACAACGGACCTTATGGTTGCAACTGGCCAGCAGGCGACGGAGATTTCAATTCAGTTAAACAATCGATCAAGTCAAAGACCTTTAGGGATGACAAGATCACGGTTTATAGACAGATCTTAAGATCAAAGTGCTTTACCACAAATCAGGTCAAGGAGATCGTTGGCCTCTTTACCTTTGAAGATGATAAAGTGGAAGTTGCCAAGATGTCTTACGATAAGACCTTTGATCAGGGGAATTACTACAAGATCAATGATGCCTTCACGTATTCATCTTCGATTGATGAGCTCAATGAATATCTTGATTCCAAGTAATTGTTGAACTACTTTAGAATTGGTGCTGGATTGGCGGGGATAGCCGTCATTCTGGGTGCGTTTGGTGCGCATGCCCTGGAGGAGCTATTGACCGAAGATTCATTAAGCTCTTACCTGACCGGTGTGCGCTACCAATTGGTCCACGGCATAGTCATATGTCTGCTTGCTGCCATTTTTAGGAATGAAAAAACAAAGTTGAAGAGAATACTCCTTCTTATGACACTGGGAGTGATGCTCTTTTCTTTCTCAATATATGCACTAGTTTTCCTGAAGCACCTTGATATTAGTTGGAGCTGGGTTTTCGGTCCGATCACTCCAATTGGAGGTAGTCTTCTGATCATATCCTGGTTTTACCTACTAATAAGTGCGGGCAGTATATGGGGAAACATTGTGGAAAAAAGCGATGTTTGACACATAAGGAATAGGCTTAAATGGCTTACTTTGCCGCTTAATCCAACAGAAAATCAGCTTAAAATGAGTAGCAACGGGAAGAATCCCCAAAATTTGAATCTGGAGAGATACGGAATCAAAGATGCCAACGAATTTTGGAACTTAAAACCTGAGGAACTAGCAAATATCACAGTAGACAATGGTCTGGGTGAATTTGCAGAATCAGGAGCACTAGCGATCGATACAGGAGAATTTACTGGTCGATCTCCAAAAGATAGATTTATAGTAAAGGACAACATCACTGAAGATGCCATTTGGTGGGGGGACATCAACATCCCGTTTTCACCAGAGGACTTTGATCGACTCTATGATAAAGTGGTCGATTATCTGTCAGGTAAAGATGTGTATGTGAGAGAAGCCATTGCCTGTGCTGATCCGCGCTATCAAATGCCGATCAGAGCTGTCAATGAGCTGCCATGGTCAAATATGTTTGTTTACAACATGTTCATTCGTCCCACAGATGAGCAACTGAATAACTTCGACCCAGAGTGGACAGTGATCAACGCCCCAGGTTTTATGGCGGATCCGGAGGTTGACAATACACGTCAGCACAACTTTGCCATTTTGAACTTCACCAAGAAGATCGCTTTGGTTGGAGGAACTGGTTATACGGGTGAGATCAAAAAAGGAATTTTCTCTGCACTGAACTTCATTTTGCCACATCAAAAGAATGTGCTTTCAATGCACTGTTCTGCCAACATTGGCAAAGAAGAGGATACCTCTTTGTTTTTTGGCCTTTCAGGAACAGGAAAGACCACTTTGTCTGCGGATCCAAACCGTCAGCTTATCGGGGATGATGAGCACGGGTGGACCCCAGATAACACCATCTTCAACTTTGAGGGCGGATGTTATGCGAAATGCATTAATCTTTCCGAAGAAACTGAGCCAGATATCTACCATGCGATCAAGCAGGGAGCTATTTTAGAGAACATTGTTTTTAAAGAGGGGACCAAAGAGGTAGACTTTCACGACAGCACAAAAACGGAAAACACCAGGGTAAGCTACCCATTATACCATATAGACAATATTGTAAAGCCAAGTATTGGAGAGAATCCGAAGAATGTATTTTTTTTGACCTGCGATGCTTATGGTGTTCTTCCTCCGATCTCAAAATTGAGTCCGAGTCAGGCTATGTTCCACTTCATTTCAGGATACACAGCCAAAGTAGCGGGAACAGAAGCTGGAATTACAGAGCCCGTTAGGGCCTTTTCAGCATGTTTTGGTGCACCTTTTATGCCCCTGCACCCCACTAAATACGCAGAAATGCTCGGGAAGAAAATGCAGGACGCGGGAGTGAATGTTTGGTTGGTGAACACCGGTTGGAGCGGTGGACCTTACGGAACAGGAAGCAGAATGAAGTTGAAGTACACTAGAGCGATGATCACGGAAGCACTAAAAGGTGATCTCGAAAATGTGGAGTACGAACAGCATCCAGTATTCGGCCTGGATATGCCAAAATCTTGTCCAGATGTGCCTGATGAGTTGTTAAACCCAAGAAACACCTGGGATGATAGGGAGGCTTATGATCAAAAAGCCAATGAGCTTGCTCAGGCTTTTATTGACAACTTCAGACAGTTTGAAGAGTACGCCAGTGATGAGATCATGACAGCCTTACCAAAGCTGAGTGAAAATGCATAACAATCAACAGAATTGATTACATGAACCCCGAGCGATCGGGGTTTTTTATTTTTGGCTATGCAAGTTTTTTATGGCAAAGAAGAGTCAGGCTTGATCAAACTCAACCAAGAGGAGAGTAAACACCTCAGCAGGGTCCTGAGAAAAGTGCCCGGAGACCCTGTCTCAGCCACAGATGGCGAAGGCCATTTTTATGAATGCGAGGTAGAACTTGCGGATAAGCAGGAGTCGGTCTTAAAGGTATTGGAAAGGCATTTTGATGATGGCCGACCAAAAGTGAAGCTGTATATCGCGCCAACCAAGAATATTTCAAGGATGGAATGGCTGCTTGAAAAAGCGGTAGAATTAGGACTTGGTGAAATGCAGTTTGTACGCTGTGATAATTCAGAACGAAAGAAGCTAAGACTGGACAGACTTGAAAAGATCGCACTTTCTGCCATGAAGCAATCGCAGCGAGTTTACTTACCAAAACTGCATGAAATGATGAGCTTCGATAAAGCGCTAGCATCGGTAGATCCAAAGCATGCTTTTCTGGCTCATTGTTACAGTGATCTTTCCAGAACCTCATTAAAAGAGCACCTTGATCCTGCTGAAGATATCAGTTTGTTCATTGGTCCGGAAGGGGACTTTTCCAGGAAGGAAGTAGATCTTGCCACGAGTAAGGGGATAAGATGCATACATTTGGGAGAATCGCGACTGCGAACTGAAACTGCGGCGCTATATGGACTTTCAATCTTAAAGTTGAATCAAGAGCAATGAGGAAGTATCTACTGATCATTATTTCATTCTGTCTGCTTGCTGAAGTTTCGGCCCAGGGAGTTCAGCTTGCCGTATTGAAGTACAGGGGAGGGGGTGATTGGTACGCAAACCTTGAGACATCCATCCCGAATCTGATCAAATTCTGCAATGAGGAACTTGGAACGACCATAGATAAGGAACAAGCCATCGTAGAAGCATCGAATGAAGAGCTATTCAATTTCCCATTCATTCACATGACCGGACATGGAAATGTTGTTTTTAGTCCCACCGAATTGGAGAACCTCAGAACTTACATGTTAGGAGGAGGCTTTCTTCATATTGACGATAATTATGGAATGGACCAGTTCATTCGCATTCAACTGGAAAGGATATTTCCTGAAAAGGAGCTAATAGAGCTTCCAGCTTCACACCCTATTTTTAACAAGATATATTCTTTTCCAAACGGTTTGCCAAAGATTCACGAACACGATAACAAGGAGCCTAAGGCCTTTGGTATTTTTCATAAAGGTCGTTTAGTGTGTCTTTATACCTATGAGTCTGATCTGGGCGATGGATGGGAAGATACAAGCGTTCACAACGACTCTGAATCTAAGCAGCTTGAGGCCCTCAAGATGGGAGCCAATATTTTAAGTTATATCTTTAGCGGAGAAGAACCATCACAAAATACTCCCTGATGGCTAAGCCAAAACACTATAATAGCTTCAAAGAACGCGTAGCGGATATCATCTTCGAATCTGATACTTTCTACGGAAAACTCTTTGATGTTGTCCTTCTATGGGCAATTTTACTGAGTGTGCTGGAGGTGATGATCGAAAGTGTCACAGACCTTCGATTGGAGTACGGCAATTTATTGAGCTATGCGGAATGGTTATTCACTATTCTCTTTACGGTTGAGTATCTTGCGCGAATATGGGTCGCTAAAAATCCATGGAAATACATTTTTAGTTTCTACGGCCTGGTGGATCTCTTCTCAATCGTTCCTACTTATCTGGGACTCTTTATTACCGGATCTTCCTATTTAAGAACCATAAGGATATTCAGACTTCTCAGGGTATTCAGGATACTAAAGCTAGTTCGCTATTTATCTGAAGCCGATAACTTGCTCAATGCCTTAAAGGCAAGCCGTGCAAAGATCACGGTATTTCTTATGGGAGTTGTCGTGGTTGCGGTGATCGTTGGAACCGTGATGTACATCATTGAAGGGCCTGAAGCTGGATTTACCAGTATACCGAGAAGTATCTACTGGGCGATCGTAACTGTAACCACCGTTGGATTCGGAGATATTACACCTCAATCAGTATTTGGGCAAACTTTAGCCTCTCTTTTAATGATCGTGGGTTACGGAATCATCGCTGTACCTACAGGGATCGTTAGTGCTGAATTTGCGACAATTACACGCGAAGGTGGACATCTAACCTGCGGTGATTGTCATCATGAAGTAGAGCTACAGGATCACTTTTGCAAAAATTGTGGGAAAGAACTTCGCACTAAGGAGGCAACCAATTGAGTCCTTACTCGTCTTAATTACAAACCCAAACAAATGAAAACATTTATACTTCTAGTTCTAAGTGGCATCTTGTCAATAGGCACCTTTGCTCAAACCGATACGCTCACTTCTCATTTTCAGAATGCCTCCGACACACTTTATCCTTTATTTCCATGGGGATATGTTTCAGGGCATAATCCTTATAACGACCTGTCTAAAGTTCAAAGATTTGACCAGAATTATGGAGTGCCTTCCACTGGGGATTATGAAATAAGATCGATTTTGTTTTGGATCGCGCAAAAGGATCCACGAGTGACAGCTAATTCTTTTGCTTATGGAGCTGTTTGGAACAACGCTAATGATGATAAACCCGATACAGTGATCAGCAATGCGCTCGTCCAACTTAATGTTGACACCTCTAGTGCCGGTTTAAACTACATTGGAGATGCAGCATACTATAATGCAGAAGCAACATTCTTAACTCCTGTGCGCATTCCGGCGGATAGAAAATTTTGGGTTGGATTGCAATTAACCAATTCGAATTACGCACTTCATGAGTATGTTTGGTTAAAGACAACCTATGAAGGAACTTTTGCCGACACACTATATGCCATGGATGAATGGAATAACGGTTTTGGTCAGAGCATGGGCTTCTTTAGTGTGATGCGCTGGGCGAACATCGGAGGTTTTGCTTATGGAATTTTCCCAGTCATTGGACCCGCGTCTAACCCGAACGATACAACAGATCTAAGTATGATTCAGGTCATCGTTCCTGGTAGTGCAAATGTCGGAGCGAATACATCCTCAGCCCTGGAGTATGTTGTGACCAATACGGGAGATGTCAACATTCCTGCTGCAACCTCATATCAAGTTGAGATCGACTGGGATATTGCGAATAATGTCATTCTTCCAACCCAAACAAGTAAAGAGCTGGCTCCTGGAGAGAGCGATACCAATCGGATCAGTGGAGCTTTTGTAGTTCCTGATACCGTTGGTTCTTTCGGATATTGTGTAAGGTTGAATTTATCAGGAGACCAAAGAGTAGGGAATGATTCACTTTGCTCAACAATAAATATCTCCAAGACCACTGGAAGCTCTAACCTATCTCAGCGAGAAGTGAATATTTACCCCGTACCAGCCAACGGTTTCTTAAATGTTTCTGGCCTGGTTGATATCGATGAAGTGATCATCACAGATATCAATGGGAAAATGGTGAACAGCTTTGATTTGCATGGAGAGCAAAGCCTGAGAATAGACTTGCTAGACCTGCCATCTGGATCATATCAAATGACCATAAATGGTGAGGAGATCAACAAAGCTTATCAGTTCATCAAACAATAGTCAATTCTATTTCTTAAATTTGATACAACCATAATCAATTGAACATGAAAAAACTGCTACTTTCAATACTTAGTGTATTCAGCTTTGGACTTTTGTCTTTTGCTCAGATGGGTGATCTCGATATTACCGAAGTCTATTTCTCAAACGCTGGGTCCACTTCAGCGCGTATAAACAGTGATTCTGTGGCCATCGACCGCACAGTATTCATCATTGCAACCTTCCAAAATAATATTACCAATCAAAACCTGCAAGGAAGTGATTCAGTCTCTTTTGGCTATTCTGTGGACGGAACCAAAGTTGGAGAGACAGGCAAGATATTGGGTACTCCTATAAGTACGGGCGGACAATTCCCTATCATTATAGATGCTTTTTATAATACAGGATCTACGCCCAAGACCAATGTTGAAATGTGTGTTTGGAGTTTATACAATCCCTACACTCCTCAAACAACAGACAACAATGGAACCGAACTTTGTAGAAGCTCTTTTACCTTCTTTGATCCAAATGCCAACCCTCCAGGTTCAGTTGGTGAAGTTGATGAGTTTAAATCGATTTCTGCTTTTTATGCGAAAGAATCAGTTCAGGTAATGATGGATGATGCCATAGCTGGAAAAAGCTTTGATGCGCAGATCATTGATCTTACGGGACAGATTGTTCTAAATGAGAAGATAGAGATCAACCGTGGTGGAAATGTGTTCCATTCAATATCTTTTGGAGATCACCCGCAGGGAATCTACCTTTTGAAAGTATCTTCGGACTCTTATTCGAAGACCATTAAATTCGTCAAGAATTAAAGATAATTTGGGGCTTCGGTCCCTTTTTTGTTTAACATCAACAACCAATTAAATTTTTAGAATATGAAAAAAACGCTACTTATAGCCTTAATGCTTTTTGCTGCGGGATTTGTGTCCGCGCAGGATATGGAGTTGATCCGAATCATTGAGCCGGATGGAACCGCACCCATCAATAACAACGATACAATTACAATCCGTTTTGAAATGCGGAATAACGGGCCAGGAGCTTTAAGTCAAGGTGAAACTTATTCAGGGCAACTCAGACTGGGTGCTACTGCAAACCCAATAACATTGAATGGACTTCCACTTCAAAGTCAGTGGGATTCTGGTCAGGTTAGAACAGTTAGTTTGATTCAGAACTACGCAATGAATGGAACTTCAAATGGATCATGGGAAGTTTGTGCATGGATCAATAGCACATCTCAGTATGGCGCAGATCCAACTCCAGCGAATGATACAGCATGTGCATCATATACTGTTCAGGACCCTCCACCTCCTGCTAGTGTGACGGATATTTCTGCAGTTGCAGAAGGGTTCCACTATGGAAATGGTGTGTTGAGTTACAACTTCATCACTAAAAGAGATTCTACCAGAATCTTCAGCCTCATGAACCTTACAGGTCAGGTTGTTTGGAGAAAAGAAGTGATCGATAGTGAAGGAATGATCGACGTAGATGTTGAGCATCCGGGAATTTATCTTCTGCTCATGGAAGGTGATGGAGCTGTCGAAAGTAAGAAGGTGTTTGTGGAGTAATCCCCAGAATATCACCAAAGATTTAAGACCCCGAGCGATCGGGGTTTTTTTATGCCCTGATCAATTGGATGGCTTGTTGCATCAGATCATGCAGGATCTCATCCTGCTCCATGAATGGAGCTCCTTTTCTCAAACTAGTGCGAAGCGATTCAACCCGCTCACTGCTTGTGGCCTCTTTTCTGAAATCCAGAGCCTGACAAGAGATCAGGTATTCAATTCCGATCACTTGCTGTACCAGTTCCAGAACCTGCAAACAAGCGCGCGCTGAGTTTGCGCCCATACTCACATGGTCTTCCTGACCATTGGAAGAATCTATGGTGTCGGCAGAGTTGGGAAAGCACAGGGCTTTAGAACGGCTTACAAGGCTTGCTGCGGTGTATTGGGGAATCATAAAGCCTGAGTTGATCCCAGGTTTAGCCACTAAAAAGGCCGGGAGTCCGCGTTCACCAGAAAGCAGTTTGTAGCTGCGTCTTTCGGAGATGCTTCCATATTCATGAATGGCCAGTTTCAGTAGGTCAAGCATCATGGCAATGCTTTCACCGTGAAAATTTCCTCCGGAAAGGATCAGATCTTCATCTGGGAATATAGTAGGGTTATCTGTTACAGCGTTTAGCTCAGATTCACAAACCTTCTTCACTTCCTGAACTCTATCCCAAACCGCGCCGTGCACTTGCGGAATACAACGAAATGAGTATGGATCCTGAACATATTCAACGTCGATCTCCTGAAGGGCACTGCCTTTCAAAATGCTATTGATCTTCCTGGCAACTTCGAGCTGTCCTTCGTGTCTTCTTATCTTATGAAGCGAAGGATGGAAGGGCTTTAACCTTGCCTGAAAAGCTTCAATGGATATGGCGGCAACTTCATTTCCCCGATCAAACAATTGATCAAATTCTAAGAGAAGGAAAACAGCGTGGGCACTCATGAATTGTGTACCGTTGAGGAGCGCAATACCCTCTTTGCTTTGGAGTTTCAATGGGTCCCATCCAAACTGCTGATGGAGCGCCTCACCAGGAAGCTTTTGTCCTTTGATGTTCACTTCACCCGTGCCGAGTAGTGGTAAACTCATATGGGCCAGAGGGGCCAGATCACCGCTTGCTCCTAGTGATCCCTGCTCATAGACCACCGGAAGTACATCTTTATTGTAGAAATCGATCAATCGATCCAAAAGGATAGGTCGAACGCCAGAATAGCCTTTTGATAGTCCCAGGATCTTGAGAAAGATCATCAAACGAACTAGCTCTGGGCGAATCTCGGCACCAGTTCCTGCAGCATGACTTTTTACTAGGTTTTCCTGGAGTTGCTCAATATCCTCCTTTTCGATTCGGGTATCGCATAAGGAACCAAAACCTGTATTGATCCCATAAATGGCCTCATCACTATCGCTAAGGCGCTGGTCGAGATAGTCCCGACACTTTTGGGTGACTATTCGGCATTCTTCGGAAAGACTCAGACTCACCTCCGCCTTCATCACCGGAAGGAGTTCCTCGATGCTGTAATCCCTGAGTTCTATGCTTAGTTCTTTTCTCATTGAAAGAAAGCGATCAATTCATCCAGCCTATACTCTTGTTGCTTCCCCGTGGATTGATCCTTTAGATTGATTATTCCCTTTTGAAGCTCTGATTCTCCAAGAAAAGCGACGTATTGTGCCTTGATATCATCAGCATACTTGAACTGTTTCTTCAGTTTCACATTGTCTGGGTAAACCATTGATGTCACGCCGTTCTTTTGCAGCTCCTGTGTCCATTTGAATGCTTCCAAAGCCTCCGCCTCTCCAAAGTTCAAAAAGAGGACCTGAATGCTGGGAAGACTGTCATCTGGAAACAGATTTTTCTGTTCCATGAGATCATAGATGCGATCTGCTCCAAAGGAAATTCCTACTCCTGAGATGTCTTTTAACCCGAAGATCCCAGTGAGGTCGTCATATCGTCCACCTCCACAAATGCTGCTTGGAAAGTCGGGGTGTGTAACTTCGAGAATCGCTCCGGTGTAGTAGTTTAGTCCGCGCGCCAGCGTGATGTTGAAGTTAAGATCCACATCAAGTTTCTTCGCTTGTTCTAAGAGAAAGGATACTTCTTCCAGACCTTTTTCCCCAATAGGATTAGCCTCGAGAAAGTCCCTCAATAAGCTGAGCTTTTCTTCATTCGTCCCACCGAAGTCAAGTAGAGGATCAATGCCTTTGACGATCCGTTCGTCGATCTCTTTTTTTCGCAACTCCTCCAGGACCTTATCCTTTCCGACCTTGTCGATCTTATCGATGGCCACGGTAATATCAATAAGGTGTTTTGAGGCACTGAGTTTTTCCGCAATTCCCGCCAACACTTTTCGGTTGTTTAAATGAATGACAACATCGTCTAAGCCCAGCGCATCGAAGCCCTCCTTAGCCATAAGACAAAGTTCCAGCTCATTCAATAGGGAAGGGGAGCCGATCATGTCGACATCACATTGATAAAACTCACGGTAGCGACCTTTCTGAGGGCGATCTGCTCTCCACACAGGCTGGATTTGATATCTGCGAAACGGAAAGCTCAACTCATTATGGTGCTGTACCACAAAGCGTGCAAATGGCACGGTGAGGTCGTAGCGCAAGGCCTTTTCTGAGATGGAATTTGTTAAGGCATTGCTGTTCTTGTTACTCAGGGCAGATTCATCAGCTTTAGAAAGGTAATCTCCACTGTTGAGGATCTTAAAGATCAAACGATCTCCTTCCTCACCGTACTTGCCCATCAGGGTGTCGGTATTTTCCATGGAAGGAGTTTCTATGGGAAGAAAGCTGTGGTTCTCAAAGACCGATCTCAATCTGGAAAAGATGTATTCTCTTTTTGCAGACTGTTCGGGTAAAAAGTCTCTGGTTCCCTTTGGAATTCCGAGTCGGGCCATTAGTCTCTGATCAGTTTCTTGTACTTGATTCGTTTTGGTGCTTCATCACCCAAACGTTTAATGCGATTCTCTTCATAATCAGAGAAGCCACCTTCGAAGTACTTCACTTGAGAATCACCTTCAAAAGCAAGGATGTGTGTACATATTCTATCAAGGAACCAGCGGTCGTGTGAGATCACTACCACGCAGCCCGCATAGGCTTCTAAAGCCTCTTCAAGCGCTCTAAGTGTATTCACATCCAAGTCGTTGGTAGGCTCATCGAGCAAGATCACATTGGCCTCCTGCTTGAGGGTCATGGCGAGGTGTAGCCGATTTCTCTCACCACCTGAGAGCACGCCTACCTTCTTTTGCTGATCGGAGCCGCCAAAATTGAATTTGGAAACATAGGCCCTGGAATTAATGAGTTTGTTCCCGATCTCGATATTTTCATTTCCGCCAGAGATCACTTCCCAAACACTTTTTGCAGGATCGATCTCTTCATGCATTTGATCGACATATGCGATCTTTATTGTTTCGCCCACACTAAATTGTCCTTTATCAGGCTCTTCCTGACCCATGATCATCCTGAAGAGGGTGGTCTTTC
>CBFHWY010000060.1:0-17524 GCA_965659675.1 Salibacteraceae bacterium
CATTACTTGTGATACTTCCATCTGTGTTTGATGATGCTGTGCCACCAGCTAGAAAATTCCATGCAACCATTGTTCTTGTACTTCCATTTAATTTATCAGAAGTACCTAATGTAAATCCATCACTATCAAAACTTTTTAAAGAATTTGCATCTGTATTTTCTGAATTAGTTGAATTTGATCTTATATCTTTTGTTGCACCTCTTACAGAATCGTACCAATAATGATCTCCAACACCACCTCTCCATTTACCCCATACTAAATCTGGTTGAAAATTAATTCCTGTTATAGCTGTATCATCAGTGGGGTAACCAACAATGAGGCTTCCACCATCTGGGTTGATGAAAGTATTCTGGAGGGTAACCCCACTCATGGAAGGATTTATTTCAAGTGGATGATCGGTTGCATAAAAGTAATTCTCTCCATTGGTACCTTCTTCCATGTACATAGAGTTGCTACCAATCCTCAATCTTTTAGCAGCATGAATACTATCATTCCTTATAGATGTAAAATACCCTATTGTTCCTTCAGGAGTAATGCTTAGAGATCGATAAGACTGAATATTTGTATCATTTAAAAAAGGCAAGCGAAGTTGCTTTGAAAACCTAACTGTGTCTCGAAACAGTGCATTTCCATTTACATCCAAAAGCGCTTTAGGGGATGATGTTCCGAGACCTATTCGCCCATTAAGAGGGAGTTTATTCTGAGATTTAGCAGAAAATATTACGGACAGAAGAACTAAGGTGAAAATAAATGGTTTAATAATAATAGGATTGAATTGAGCTAGAAAGGTAATCAATAAATATAAGTAATTGATTTGTTGTCAATTATTTAACATTTTATTTTTCTGAATTAACAGCTATCTTATGGTCACAAACTCAAAATAAAATCCTGAACCTCATCCGAAGACCAGTCGCTCATGCCTTTTGAGCGATGAAGGATCTTCCCTTGAGTATCGATGATAAAAGTGGTGGGCAAGGCTTCAGCTTTTAGCTGCTTTGGGATAGGACTTAGTGGAAAATACACCGGCAGTGTTTCCCAATCTTCTTCTTTCAGAAAAGCGCGCACTTTATTGGGATCCTCATAACTCACCAACAGCATATGCATGTCTTTTCTTCGCTCGGAAAATAAGCTTTCAATGGCTGGCATTTCTGCTTTACAGGGCGGACACCATGTAGCCCAAAAGTTCAAAAAGACAGGTTCATCATTTAGGTCAGAAAGCTTTACTCTGTTTCCATCAAGGTCTTCCAGAGTCCAATTGAGTGACTCCTCTTGAAGGCTTTCATCCATATTTACTTCAACACCTCCCATCAGTCCAGACATCAGAATCAGGCGCTGCATGTAAACTCTTCCACCTGGGGTAAAAAGGGCAATGAGAAGAATGAGAAAAATAAGATCAGAGCTTTTGCCCCAAACTGATTTCGCTTTAAAGGCATCCCATTTTTTTCGAAAGTATTTGATCATTTGGCAAAAGTAAGCGGGAAATGGAGCTGAAATGGTGACGATTCACCCCAAACTACTCTTCTACGATCACGAAGATCTCTTCATTGGGCTTTTTCATGAGGTATTTTTCACGAGCAAAGCGCTCCAATTTTTTGTCGTCGGTAAGCAATTCATCCAGATCTTCTTTTGTTTGCTGAATCTGTTCTTTGTACCAGTCCTTGCTTCTGCGAAGATCATTTAACTCTGAGCGCAACTCGTATTGGTAAAAAAGATTGTACTGATCAAAGAATAGCATCCACGACAGAAAAATGATCAGGCTAAGAGCATATTTGGTTTTAAGCCAGGAAGGCACCTTTGCCCAGAGTGAATTGATGCGTTCACCGATCTTCATACATCAAAAATCATAAAAAAGCCCCCATATTTCAGGAGGCTTTGATTTCATTTTGAACAGCGATACTTTGATATCCTATCCCAGGAACGGATAGCGATAATCTGTGGCAGGAACAAAGGTCTCCTTAACTGTTCTGGCATTTACCCAACGCAGGAGATTCAAGTGAGAACCCGCTTTATCATTGGTTCCTGAACCTCGAGCCCCACCAAATGGCTGTTGGCCAACCACTGCGCCTGTTGGTTTATCGTTGATGTAGAAGTTACCTGCTGCATTCTCCAATGCTTTGGTTGCTTCCGCAATTGCGTATCGATCACCGCTAAAGATAGCTCCGGTAAGAGCGTATTCTGAAGTGGTATCAACGAGCTTTAACATGTCGTTCCACTCAGTATCGTCATAAACATAGATGGTGATCACGGGACCAAAGATCTCTTCGCACATGGTTTTGAACTTAGGGTTATCCGTAAGCACCACCGTAGGCTCAATAAAATATCCTTTTGACTTATCATAATTTCCACCAACCAATACTTCAGCGTCATCAGAATCATTCACATGATCGATGTAAGAGCTGATCTTATCAAAGGCAGATTCTGATATCACCGCATTAATGAAGTTCGAGGTATCAGAAGGATCTCCCATCTTAAAGGACTTCACATCCTTGATCACATGATCTTTCACATCTTCCCAAAGGCTTTCTGGAATATAAGCTCTGGAAGCTGCCGAACACTTTTGTCCCTGGAATTCAAAAGCTCCTCTAGAGATCGCCGTAGCGACTTCCTGTGCATTGGCAGAAGGATGAGCCACGATAAAATCTTTACCGCCTGTCTCTCCAACAACTCTAGGATAAGACCTGTAGTGGTCAATATTTGCTCCGATCTCTTTCCAGAGGTGTTTGAATACGCCCGTTGATCCCGTGAAATGCAAACCAGCAAATTCAGGATGTTTAAACACTACTTCACCCGCTACTGCACCAGAACATGGCACCAGGTTGATCACACCATCAGGCAAACCAGCTGCTTTAAATAATTCCATGATCACCTGTGCAGAGTAAACCTGATCAGAAGATGGTTTCCAAACGGCCACATTACCCATCAAAGCAGGAGCTGCTGGAAGGTTAGCCGCAATGGATGTGAAGTTGAAAGGAGTCAATGCAAATACAAATCCTTCAAGCGGACGGTACTCCAGCCTGTTCCAGATACCAGGTGCAGACTCAGGTTGAGATTCATAGATCTCCTGCATGTACTGCACATTAAACCTGAAAAAGTCGATCATCTCACAAGCTGCATCGATCTCAGCCTGAAAAACATTCTTTGACTGCCCCAACATGGTGGCAGCATTCATGCGATCTCTGAATGGCCCAGCAAGAAGCTCAGCGGCTTTGAGGAAAATTGCTGCTCTGTGTTCCCATGGCATCTTCGCCCAGTTCTCTCTGGCTTTTAACGCGGCATCGATAGCTTGTTTTACATGGCTTGCATCACCCTGACTGTAATATCCCAGGGTATGTTGGTGGTCATGCGGTGGAGCTATACGGCGTTTGTCTTCGGTTGTGATCTCCTCAGACCCGATATAAAGTGGTACGTCCACCTCTTGCGATTTCATCTTCTCGTAGGTCGCAAGTAAACTCTCTTTTTCCGGACTTCCGGGAGCGTATGACCTTACCGGCTCATTGATCGCAACCGGTACTTCGTAAACACCTTTTGGCATAGTATCTCTTTAAATAATTTGAGGGGCAAATCTAGGAAAAGACTTGTTTGCTAAGTGTGACTTAATTCCTTTTGAAAGGCACTTCCAAAATGAAGCGTGGAATGTCTACATAAAACTCATAGCCATCCATCGTTCTTTGCATAAGATAGGTACCTTCCATGAAGCCAGATCCTGTGCGCAGATTTACGTGTGAATAGTAGCTATGGCTAGCTCCAGGGGCTATGATAGGGGTTTCCCCAACCACACCTTCACCTTCCACTTCCTGAGACTTTAAGAAAGCATCATAGATGTGCCAGTTTCGACGCAAGAGCTGGACCTCGTGCTCACTTTGGTTCACGATATTGATAAAGTAGGTGAACCAATTAAAATCAGAAAAAGGCACAGAACGCTCAGCCTCGAACTGAGTCTTAACAGATATCTGGATTCCTTCTGTTACCTTAACGAACATGTGGGCAATTTAGAAATTTATTTGAAAATGTTGTGCAGCAATCAAACGAATATGTCGGTCCTGAATGCGTTTATGGTAAACCATGATGGTGTAATTATTCTCTGTTTGAGCATGATCACCTTCAAATTCACGGGTCTTACCAGCCTGTTCACCCTCTTTTTGGGTGACAAAAAGATAATTGTAATAACCCTGCTTTAACATGGTATTCAACTTATAGACCCCCAACTTTGCATCATAGCTCATCTCATATTCGGGAGATACCTTACGTCCAGAAAATTCTCCTATCACATAAACTTTGTTGCCCTCTATCTTACTTGCTGAGTTGATGGAAAAGAACACATTCGCATAATCGGCATCCATATCAGAATCGTACATCATATCGGTCACCTCCAGTGCCCAGGCCCCATTGATATCAGGTTGATCCTGATACACCTTGATCCCACGCGATTTATCTGGGCGCAGGAATACGAAGTTCGTATCGTTCCTACTGAAGGATCGCCCTACTCCTCCCCCACTGAAATTTGAATTTCTGAGATCAATGAATCGATATTCATTTCCTCCCGGAAAAAGATTTTCTTCCTCATAGTTAAATTCGATCTCCCTGTCCTTAACAAAGAGTGGCGGAATTCCCTCGATCATATTATCCCAGCGTCCATTTTTCATGATATTCACCTGCATATCACTGTAGGGGTTGGTCAACTCATAGCCCGGAGAGAAAATACTAAAGTCTACCTCCTGATGAGTGAATCGATATTCTGCCAATGTAGGTCGGTGAATATTCGCTTGAATACCTACCCGTTTCTCATAAACCATGAAGCGCATGCTGAGCACAGGCAGATTAGGGTCGCCATTTTCAAATACTTTTAGCAGGTAATTCCCTGAGAATCGAAACTTCACCTGATCGTTTGGAAATACCGCTTTGTACCGAATATACTTTGTACGAGTAACCCCGGAAAAATCATAATCTGTGATGAATATATTGTCAATTCCCTCACAATAATCCAGGAAATTCAGCTCTGAACTCTCCCAATTTGTGGTACAATGTTCAAAACTGTAGGAGTATTCTTTGATCTCTCCTCCCAGATCATCGAAGCTCAACTTCAACTTCTCATTCGAGTTTAAACCAATCATTGCCAAAGCGATCGGGTTGCCGTTGGGAGCAAGCTTAACACTCCTTATATTTGGATCATAAACTTTATTCTCATAGGCAATTTGCCGATCCGAATAATATTCCTGACCCAATAATCCAAAAGGAAATAATATAATGATGAATATTGCAGTGGCCTTATGCATAGCAACTTTGTATACAAGTCATAGGCCAAATATCAAATTATTTCGCTTCGAGCGAACTATTTTAATGAGGAGCTGTTAACGGTTTTGTATATGGCAAGCATGAAGTTTATACTCAGTACTATCCTGATCGCCTTGAGCCTGATCGCCTCAGGACAAAAAGGTGTGGTCAAAGGGAGAGTCTTTAATGCGACAAGTAATGAACCCGTTCCTTTTGCCAATGTGGTGATCAAAGGTACGACCACTGGAACAACCACCGACTTTGATGGGAAGTTTGAATTAAAGAATCTCGAGCCAGGATTTACTGTGCTTGTGGTTTCCTGCGTGGGTTTTGAACCTAAGACAAGTCAGGATATCCTCGTCACCAATGCAAAAGCAGCCTTTGTGGAGATCGGTATAGCCGAGAATACGCAGCAGTTGGATGCCGTTGTGGTCACCGCCTCACCATTCAACAAACGCGAAGAAAGCCCTGTTTCCATGCGCACCATCGGAGTGGCAGAGATCGAACGGAATGCGGGGGCAAACAGAGATATTTCAAGAGTCATACAATCCTTCCCAGGAGTGGCCAGCACACCAGCCTTTAGAAATGACATTATTATTCGAGGCGGTGCGCCTAATGAAAACAGGTTTTACCTGGATGGAGTTGAGGTACCCAACATCAATCACTTTGCTACTCAGGGAGCTTCGGGCGGACCAGTAGGCATGATCAACGTGAACCTCATTCGCGAGGTTGATTTCTTTAGTGGCGCTTTTCCGGCAAACAGAGGGAATGCATTAAGCTCGGTACTGGAGTTTAAGCAGATTGATGGGAACAAAGACAAGATCAGATTTCGGGGAACACTGGGTTCATCAGATATTGGGCTAACTGTAGACGGACCTCTTGGTGATAAAACCACCTATGTGGCAAGCGTGCGACGTTCTTACCTCCAATTTCTATTTGCTGCCCTGCAACTTCCTTTTCTGCCAACTTACACCGATTATCAGCTGAAGGTAAAACACAAGTTCAATGAGAAGAATGAGTTGTCTTTGGTGCGTATAGGTGCTTTTGATCAATTCGACTTGAATACCGATGCGAATGATACTGAATTTCAGCGTTATATTTTAAGGAATATTGCTGTCAATGAGCAATGGAATTATGCCATGGGTCTGGTTTACAAACATTTTGGAGATAAGAGTTTCCAAACTTTTGTGCTCAGCAGAAACTCACTCAACAACAGCGCTTTTAAATATGAGAATAATGTTGAGGCTCCTGAAAACCTTGTTCTAGACTACGATTCCAAGGAAACAGAAAATAAATTTCGATTTGAGAATACCACAAGACTTGACGGACTGAAGATCAATGTTGGGGTGAATGCTGAAACCGGAACCTATTTCAACTCTACCTACAACCGGATCTTTGTTCCTGAGACGCCTTTTAGTCCTGCCAGAGTAGATACCATCGATTTTGAATCTGATCTGGGCTTCTTTAAGTATGGGCTCTTTGGTCAGGTAAGTAAGACCTGGAATCAATTCACCATTAGTGGTGGATTAAGAATGGATGCCAATACCTATAGTAGCTCTATGGCCAACCCTCTAAATCAGTTCTCACCGAGGGTCTCAGCTCAATATAACCTCAGTGACAAATGGGCGATCAATGCGAATATTGGACGATACTTCCAGCTACCTGCATATACCGTACTTGGGTATAGAGAGAACGGAGTTTTGGTCAACAAGGAAAATGACCTAAAGTATATCCGCAGTGATCATTTTGTGGCAGGACTTGAATATCGTCCGTTAAACACGGGTCGAATCACGGTAGAGGGTTTTTACAAACTATATGACAACTACCCTACTTCAGTAGCTTCTGGAATTAGTTTAGCAAATGTTGGTACTGATTTCGGTGTGGTTGGTAATGAAGAAGTGATCTCGAACTCTGAAGGGCGAGCATATGGACTGGAATTCCTCTATCAGCAAAAATTAGTGAAAGGTTTCTACGGGATATTCGCTTATACACTGGTGCGAAGTGAATTCAGAAATGGAGCAGATGCACCTTATATTCCATCAAGCTGGGATAGCGAACACCTTATCTCCATCACTGCTGGGAAGAAATTCAAAGGCAATTGGGAAGTGGGCATGCGTTGGAGATATGTTCATGGGAGACCCTTCACTCCATTCCTCGCGGCAGAATCAGCATTCAGAAGAAATTGGGATATAAGAGGAGTTGGGATCCCCGACTTTGACCGACTCAATTCACAGCGTCTGGATCCTTTCCACCAGCTTGACATTCGTGTAGATAAGACCTTCTATTTAGATAAGGTCAGTTTAAATCTCTACTTCGACATCCAAAACGCATACAACTTCCAGGCTCAAAGTGCCCCGATCATCAATGTGGTGGAGGATCAAAACCTGGATCCGATCATCCTAAATCCTGACGCCCCCTACAATGAGCAGGTGTATCAAACGCAGGTGCTGCAGGGAACGGATGGTACCGTGCTGCCTACGCTTGGAGTGATATTCGATTTTTGATGTAGGGATTAGTTGATGGGGGTTAGTCTAACACCTTACCCCTAACACCTATTTACACATTCTCTATCTTTCCACCGTGAAAAAACTACTCCTCAGTTTAATCATATTTTCATGCCTATCCGCGGGTGCTCAGAACCTGCTCCTCGACTCTGATACCTTTAACTACAATCGCACAAGAGCCATCATACTTGGAGAATCAGCAGCTATTACCGGAAGCATGATAGGGCTTTATCAACTCTGGTATAAGGACTACCCAAGACGCGAATTCCACAGTTTTGATGATAGCAGAGAATGGTTACAAATGGATAAAGTGGGTCACAGTATGTCGGCCTATGCCCTGGGCTACACCAATTATAAATTACTCAGATGGGCTGGGATCAAAGAGCGACCTTCCAACTGGCTTGGTGGTTCGGTCGGGCTCTTATTCTTGAGTTTGGTTGAAGTGCAGGACGCCTACTCGGCCCAATGGGGCTTTTCCTGGAGTGATATGGCTGCAAATGTGAGTGGTTATCTCTTTTTCACCCTTCAACAAGAGCTATGGAAAGAGCAGCGTATTATGATGAAGTACTCCTTTAGTCATAGTGAGTTTCAACAGTACCGACCCGAGCTTCTTGGAAATCGAAATTTTAATGCATTTCTGAAGGATTACAATGGTCAGACCTACTGGGCAAGTTTGAATATCTCTTCATTTCTGAATAATGAAAATGGCTTCCCAAAATGGTTAAACCTGGCATTGGGTTACAGTGCAAACGGCATGACCGGAGGAAGCTATAATCCTGTATTTCTTAGAGAAGACGGCAGTGCAGCGCCCCAATTTGAGCGGCGTCGACAATTTTTAATATCACCAGATATTGACTTAAGAAAGATCCCTGTAAAGAAGCAATGGATGAAGGATGTACTCTATGTATTGAACTTTTTGAAGTTTCCTGCTCCAGCTATAGAATTAAATACTGGTAAGGGTTCATCGAACTTTAAAGCCTATTGGCTGTATTTCTGATCTAACTTTGATTTATGTCCTTCCAAAAAGGAGACCGGGTAAAAGCTATTGATGATGTGCTTGAGGGGAAGATCACTCAGGTCATTGGCGGTGGCTTGATCAAAGTAGATTGTGATGGCTTTGAATATACCTTCATGTCACATGAAGTGGTCAAAGTTTTGGAAGAGGATGAGATCGAGATACAGGATCAGCTTTCGAGAATGAAACTGAAGGCGAAAGACCTCACATTCAAACGTCCCGAAAAGAAGGTATCAAAAGTTCAACGCAACGAGCGTGGGGTCATGGAAGTTGACCTTCATCTTCATGAGATCGTTGAGAATGAATCGGGAATTCACCATGGTGAAAAACTTCGAATTCAACTGGATCACTGTCGAAAGGCTATTGACAAAGCAAGGAGCAATAACGAAAAGCGCCTGGTCATCATTCATGGCGTAGGAGAAGGAAAGCTGCGTGCTGAGGTGAGGGAATTATTGGATCACCTACCCGGGGTCCAATATCACGATGCTTCTTACAAGCTTTACGGCTATGGCGCGACGGAGGTGGAGTTTTAGGGTTTGGAGTGCAGAGGACGGAGTGCAGAGGACGGAGTGCAGAGGACGGAGTGCAGAGGACGGAGTGCAGAGGACGGAGTGCAGAGGGCGGAGAGCAGAGGACAGGGAAAAGCTTTTGGCAAAAATGGAATGAGGTTCGCCTGGATAAAATGAGGTTCGCCTGGATAATTATCTTCCTACAATCTCTTTTTAAGGCTTTTTATCAAGGCACTTAGCATTCGAGTAATGATCAAAGTTCTCTCGATAAATCCATCTATTTCACTTCGATTTATTACCCCGATATTCTTGGCTAGAATCAAAACAGACCTAAATTCAGCACATGAGCCACGTGAAATATAAAGGAATCTGATATACTCTTTTGTTCCACCTCTATCATGGCCTTCTGCAATATTGTTCGAGATTGACACAGCTGCTCTAAGTAGCTGATTAACCAATGGATCATTGAACTTTCCCTTGAATACCTCATACAAATCCTTTGCGAGTTCTATGGAACGATTCCAGACCTCTAAATCTTCAAAGGTCTTTATTTGTTTACTATTCATCATGGCTTAAAACTCTTATAAACAGCATTTTCAAACTAACATTTGCGGAATAAAATAATTCATCCGACTAACCTCTCACCTCCAACCCCTGACCTCAGACCTCCAACCCCTGACCTCAGACCTCCGACCCCTGACCTCCGACCTCCGACCCCTATCCCCCATTTCCTTACCTTTGCCTCGCATTAAGCGCCTTGTCGCTCTTTGAATTAAGGGAGGAAAGTCCGGACACCGCAGAGTATCCTGCCGTGGGAAACCGCGGGTGCCAAATGAGGAATCATTGGGTACCAGATAGTGCCACAGAAAACAGACCGCCTCGAGTATTCGGGGTAAGGGTGAAAAGGTGGTGTAAGAGACCACCAGTATTGGAAGTGATTTCAATAGCTAGGTAAACCTCAGGAGGTGAAAGTCCAAATAAACCGAAGTTTGAGATCTGCTCGATTGATTTCGGAGGGTAGGGCGTGCAGATAAATGACAAGGATTAGCCACTTTGGCGCTATGTGCTTCAGTGGTTAAGACAGAATCCGGCTTACAGTTTGATGTAAAATATCCCCCGATCGTTCGTTAACGCGAGCATCGGGGGATTCTTTTTTATTCCTTGATCAATTTGTATTTGAGCATTTGGCCTTCCCCAGATAATTCAATGAAATAGATCCCAGAGGCCAGATCGGAAAGATCCAGATTCGTTTCCAGTTCATTGATAGATCTGCTTAAAAGAAGCTTAGCGTTGACATCTAAAATTCTGAGCTCATTCAATGCTACTCCCTCTGCAGGAAGCTGGATATGAAGCTCATTGCCTGTTGGGTTCGGATAGATCTTGATCCTGGCGAAAGAGCCTTCATCAATTCCACTACATACTTCCACGTTCACTTCGATGCTATCCACGTCTTCACAACCATTGTTATTGGTCACCGTTACCACATAAGTTCCAGCGGAATTTACTGACCTTTCACGATTGATAGTACCATTATCCCAGCGATAGGTTGTAAAGCCAATTCCAGCATTTAAAGTAAGGCTGCTCCCTTCACAAATGGTCGTATCTGATCCCAGGTCGGTATCTGGAGCCGCATCAATACGCACTGAACCTTGCGAAGAACCGGTACAGCCATTGGCATCGGTAAATTCATAATCCACCTGATTAAAGCCAACATTTGCTTGAGAAGGATCTAGTTGATTATTATTTATTCCGTTTCCAGAATAAGTCCCTCCCGCAGGTGTTCCCTGTGTGAGTGAAACAGGATCCTCATTCTCACAGATCGATGGGATAATACCCAGCACCACAACTGGTACCGTATCTACCTGAATTTGCCCCTGTGCTGTATCAATACAGCCATTGGGAGCAGTATAGATATAGGTCACGGCATAGTTACCGGATCCAGCTGAAGCCGGGTTAAAGCTTGCTCCTGATATTCCAGTACCTATGTATTGATCTGTTCCACCAGCAGGTGTTCCACTTCCCTGCGATAATGTTATTGTCTGGTCGTTAGCACAAACTGATGGAATGGCTGCTAAGCTCGCCGTTGGTTTGGGAAGTACCGTCATTTGTGAGAAAGCAGTATCTGAACAGCCCACACCACTTGAATAGACATAACCTATGGAGTGCGATCCAGCTCCTGCAGATGCTGGAGAGAACAGCGAGTCACCCAAAGTTCCTGGTCCTATATAAAACCCAAAACCTCCGCTTGGTGTTCCTCCACCCTGACTAAGTTTAAATGGCGCCAGGCTTTCACAATAATCTGGGAATATTGAATTGTTTGCCTGTGGCCTGGGGAAGCTGTTGATGTTGATCGTATCAGTGGCAACACAATTGAAATTATTTGTGACCTCAACCCAATACTGTCCTGTAGTATTCGCTGTTAGGTTAGCATTGGTGGTATTATCCTGCCATCTGTATGTAGAATTTGAATTTGTTGCATCCAGGGTGATGCTAAAGCTCTGTCCCTGACAAAAGCCGGTATCTACCCCCAGATTTACTGTGGGCGCGGGGTTCACTGTAGCGATCACAGCTTTTCTTTCGCTATGGCAACCTTCAACGGTGATCACCCAATCATAGAAGAAATAGTAATAACCACTTCCTCCCAACGAGTTGTTAGTTTCGTGAATTCTCACATTATTTCCCGCATCAGTATATGGATATACTGCGCTGGAGCTATTTCTGAACATTCCACCAGTACTCGTCCCTGTGGCTGTGAGTTCATAATCCGTACCCGGACTGATCGTAAATCCAACATAAATTCTTTTTCGTCCGGCAGAAGAAACGCTCGTTGTTCGCGTAGAAACTGTGGTTCCACTGCTGTTGACGAGGTTAACAACGACCGACCCATTGGAATTTGGATAAACCGTGACCGAATCTAAAGTGATCGTATTATTGACATCAAATACTAGTCCCTGACCCATTGAGGTATAGTTACCACCGCCACCAATGGCGCTATCTGAGGCTCCAACTGAACCCATCGTCATGTCGTAAGCTTCAACATAAAAGGTATCCGTTTGACTCAGAGCAGGCAATTGGAAAGTATCATTGCTAGCCTGAAGGGTACCTCCTGTTTCCTCGTTGTACCACTCCACAAAACTCAAGTTGGTTTGAGCGATCAATTGCCCACTATCACCCGCACAAAGCGTAAGATTGGAAGTAGTGGGTTGAGCAGGTAAGGCATTCACCACTACACTTGCGGTCTCTATTGTGTCATTAAAATTCACTGTGTCTCCGCTTAAGGCAGAGTAAACCTCAAAATCGAAAGTTCCGCCAGCACTAGTGTTGAATGAGCTAAATGTCACCGTATCCCTACTTCCACTATTCAAGGTTCCCGAATAGGTCAGGTTAATAGTTTGACTAAGCCCTCCACTGATCACCAGATTCACCGGAATCGAACTTTGATTTTGTGTGCCAGTGTTCTCAATGATGGCTCTCAGTGTTTGAGCCGTTTGTCCACACGAACTGACATCCCCTGTAAGCACTTCAATTACAGCTATATCTTTTGCAGGCGGTGTGTATTCATCTGCCCCGATATCTGGTGCTGTGGTACTTCTTGTTTGGCCTTCAAAGTCGGTTGTCACACCCGTGATCGGAGTACCCTCATTATTTAACCCAACACTGTACGACTTCAGGTTAAATGGAGAGACGTAGTTTGGATCCACATTCACCCCATTCGCTTCCATACCTGAGAAAGCTCTTAGCGCAGTGAGTGTTGAACGAAAACCCGACCAATAAGCCAGATTTGTACCATTGGTGTAGAGATTGTTGTGATCTGTGGTATCTATTCCCGTTGTACTTGCTGCATACATCGCATAACCCTGTCCATAATTCACCAAACTATTGTTGTATACATCTACCGAATGAGTTGATGTGGAATAGTTCAGGTACATCGCTTCGGACCCAGTACCTCCCGATTGCAGCACCGCAGTATTGTATACAATTTGATTGTTTTCTCCCCGATATGCATAGATACCTGTGGGAGAGCCCGTAATATTAGCACTGGCCAACGAAACCAGATTATTATGCACAGAAACTGGATCAGTAGTAGAGCCATCGCAGAAATAAATACGAATCCCAATAGGTGAGGATGTACCATTCAACACTACATTATTATCGACAACCTCAGAGCTATCCGCATAGTTGATATTAATTCCATTTGGACTTGTATAATTCCCGATGTCTTCAACATAATTCTCAGAAACTTCAACATTAGAAGTGTAGTAGGTATACACACCTCGATAATAGAAGTCCTCAATATCATTCCCCGTTATCACTAAACCATCCTGAAAATCGGCGGTACTGACTCCATAAAAGTACATGCCATATGAACCACCTTCGATCAGGTTGTCTTTAATCGTGATATCTGAACTTTTGTTGGCCGTCCCAGAAAAGTCATAGATCACCGCGCTATTGGTACTGGTGGATGAGACGGCTGGAGCCTTAATATGACAGTTCTGAATCGTAATATCACTGTTTTCCCCGCTAAAGCTGATCACTCTTGCTGAAGATGAGTTAGTGCTCTCAATAAATATATCATCAAATACAATATGAGACGCACCATCAAATTCCAACACATATAAGTTGGTTGAAGGAGTAAAATACAATTCCGGTTGAGCAACATTTCCCGCTGCGCTTTTGAAAGTAACCGTATTTGTGGCACTTGCACCATTTATTGACCCAATACTGATCTGCTCATTATAAGCTGCATAGCGCACATCAAAATTCACTGCCGCACAAACCCCTCTTGATTCAAGGTCATTCACCGCTGCAGTAAAGGTGGTATAATCAGGAGATGTTCCTCCAATGGTATAGGTTCCAGTCATTCCAGTTTGCAGTCCATTCTCGGAGAGGGTATCATTCAAATTCTTTTGATCGCTGCTTCCATTGGGGTCTGTACTGTAAATAACCAGATCATAATTATTACCACTTTGGAAGTTAAAACTACCGAGGTTAACGTGGGCAGTATCTCCAGATAATAAAGTACCAGACCATGAAGCTGCGGTTTGATTTGCTGGGGTACCGCCATTCGTAGCCACGTTCCAGGAAACATTGGCGGAAGTAAGGGTGTCCAACCCATAGTTCTTCAATACGGCGATGACATCAGAATTCCCCGTGCATACACTTCCAACAATTGCAGAGATACCCGCATCCCTGTTTGCAGGTGGAGAAAATTCATATACCTGTCCAGTTGCAGGTAGAGATGAAAGGGTGGTGGTTTCGGTGCTAGAAGAGGCATTTGGGTTAGAGCCTGTTCCATCCAGAGAAAGGAAGTTATTGGTCCCTGTGCTCGCTCCAGCTAAACCAATTGAGGCACTGGGGCTATTCGGACTAGACGCCTCTTGTCGGTATCTGAATTCAATGGTATTTGAAGTTTCATATAGCTTTACCTGAAAAGAGATCACAGCATTGGAAGCACTGTAATTCCACTCCCAGCGTTGCCATTCGTAAGTAAACACTCTATTTGGGCTTGTCCCACTTGTGGTATAGCTTGCTTTTGATGGGCCTCCGGTTGAAGCTCTTCCATCGAGATCGTCCCAAAGAGGAGCAAGCAGGGGACGTATTGATGTCGCGCTTTGATCCAGGTCGTTGGTCAGTGAAGTAGATGTAGTAGCAGTATCAAAACTCAACCATCCATTTGAACAGGCAATAACGTGGGTGTAGCTTGTTCCATCGTAGTCGAAGCTAAATCCTAATGAGATCACATTACCCAACTCGTCATCATCCTCAACTAAATTATCATCTGTACCACCAACAATGGTGTCGAAACTGGCTGTAAATGCTCTAAAGGAATAATTCCCTACCTGGCCGAAAAGGCTCGAGGTCAGTAGGATCACAATGATGGTGAATAGTGCTTTTCTCATGGCTTTAATTTGGTTTATGAAAGCTTAAAGGTACGAAAAGCCAAAAGAAAAACTCCCCTCCTCTCAAAACAAGAAAGAAGGGGAGAAAAAATAAAGTCTTAGATGGAACTTAGTTCTCCAGAGGCAAGGTTGAGTACTTCTCTCCATACTCCAACATCTGCTGAGTAAAGTCATCAGGGTACTCGACCTTAACGTCTGTGATGTTGCCATCTCCGTCGTACATTGGAACAAGTCGTGGATTAATGAATCCTCCATAAGGAGCAATATTTAACTCTTCGGCGCGAGCTAATACTTCCTCGTGTAGTTCTTTATCTACCTGAACTCCATAGTTCTCTACCAGGGCTTTTCCTGCTTCGTAGTCTCCTTCTGACTTGATCCTTTGAATCTCTCTCAATAACTGTCCAAATAATTCACGAAGCTTGTCGTAATCATTTACACGGAAATAGGTCTTTCCGTCTTGCTCAACTCGCTCGATCACATTATCGGCCTTTCCCTTTTCATAACACCATCCAGCCACTAATTGACGATTTCTCATGTGTGCTTCCTCGATCACCTCACCTGGCTCGATTCTTCTCAACTGAAGCATCAATCCATTTCGGATGTAAGAATCGTATTCTGCTTTTCCAACATCAAGCGATTCCATTAAGCCAAGGTCAACCAATTTTTGATCATAAATAAAGTACAGGGCAACTAAATCTGCACGTCCTTCTTCAAGCGTACTAGCGTAATTTTTCAAAGTTTCTTTTGGTGTACCAACGCCTTTGTTGAGCTTTCCAGATGCATGACCTACTACCTCGTGCAATGCAGTATGCATTTTAGAAGCCAGTTTACCATGTTTATCCGATCTTTCAAACTCCTCATCGGTCAGACAAAACTCTTTGAGCATGCTCTTTCCACCAGCCTGGCTGTAGGCTTCTACAATATTCCCAAGGCTTACAGACTTAGAACCATGTTCAGCACGAATCCAGTTTGCGTTTGGAAGATTCACTCCAATCGGTGTTGAAGGAGAAGCATCTCCACTTTCCACGATCACATTGATCACTTTGTAGCTCACGCCTTTTACTTCTTCTTTCTTGTGCTCATCCATGATCGAAGAATTATCTTCAAACCACTGCACATTGTCGCTCAGCACTTTCATTCGCTCTGAAGCCTCAAAGTCCTCCATCTGAATGATCGACTCATAAGTGCCACGATAGCCTTTGGAGTCGCCATAAACCTCAATGAAACCGTTGATGTAGTCGATCACATCTCCGGTGGTTTTCACCCACTGAATACTGTACTCATCCCATTTCTCCAAACTTCCGGTTTTGTAATAATCGATAAGCATTTCGAAGCCTTTCTTTTGGTCTTCACTTTCGGCAACTTTAGATGCCATCATAAGGTTTCTAACGATCTTTTGGATCGCCGCGCTGTACATTCCTCCCACTTTGTACGTGCTTTCAGAGATGCTTCCATCTTCATTTCGAACCATCTTTGAGTTCAAACCATATGATATTGGTGTTTCATCGGTCTTGTCAATCATTTTTGCATAGAAGCCATCTACTTCTGCTTCTTTGATGTCTGGATCATAGAAATTATTGGCAGAAGCCAGAAGAAGGTCTTTGTTTGGGTCCAGACTTACGCGCTTTGCATCAATTTCCGGATTAAAAATAGCTTCGAGGACTTCATCGGAAAGACTTGCTTCTACTTCTGACATTAGTCCTTCGAAGTATTCACGGCTAAACTCAGGATTGAATTTACTCATGCTGTAATGATGATGAATCCCATTGGCAAACCAAACGCGCTTGGTATAGGTCATGAAGTTCTTCCAGTCTTCACTCTCCTTATCCCCTTGATAATTCTTAACGATCGTCTCCAGTGCCTTTCTGATCTTTAGATTATGTCGATAATTCTGATCCCAAATGATATCTCGTCCGGCCAATGAAGCTTCGTAGAGCCAGTAAGCTAGCTGCTTTTGCTGAAGGCTTAGCTTCTCAAACCCCGGCACACGATAACGGATGATCTTGAGGTCGGCGAACTGTTCAGCCAAGTACTGAAATTCTTCGTTTTCAACTGCAGCGCTTGTGTCGCTTTGTTCTTGGGTAGCTTCTTCTTTTGGGCTAGTGTTGCAGGAAGCAAGTAAACCGATAAAGCTTAGTCCTGCGGCAAATAGTGATAGTTTCTTCATTTAGATTTTCTTAGGATTCCAAATGTATTAAAATAGCGTCAAGCTACAAGCCCCATGCTACAAGCCCCATGCTACAAGCAGATACCAAAACTATGTTTAACGTATACTGATCCTATGCACACTGCGCCCTTGCTCTGTTTCTAACTCCAATGTATAAA
>CBFHWY010000061.1:0-17366 GCA_965659675.1 Salibacteraceae bacterium
AAGTAATCTCTATATTAGCTATGACTCAAGGAAAAAGAATTGGATTAAAAGAATGACACACTTAAATGAACACTCCCCCTGTAGCTTGAAACCCAACGGCCGCCAAAGGCTTGCCGACGGCGCGCTGTGACCTGAAACCTGTGACCTGAAACCTGTGACCTGTGACCTGTAACCTGTGACCTGTGACCTGTAACCAGCAACCAATAACGGTCAACACTAATCAGACAAGGGCAAAGCCTCTAACCACTACCTAACCACCTAACTACCTAACCACCTAACTACCCAACCACCTAACTCACATCACTCGTCCACATACCCCTACTTCGATCATCAGAGCCTGAACTCCGCCCTTCCACTTCTTCATAGATCACATCGTCAGGGGAGAGATTTATCCCATGATAATCGTGATCTTCCTCCTCCTCTTCCCATTCATATTTGACCGGAGACCATCCTATCTTTCGATAGTTTATTGCCAGGATGATTCCCGTGAGTGCTCCCATAAGATGGGATTCCCAGGAAATTCCGTGCTTGATGGGTAAGATTCCCCAAACCATTCCGCCGTACCAGAACACCACGAGCATAGACAAAGCAAAAAGTCTGTAGTTCTTACGGATCAAACCGCTCACGAAAACAAAACTCGCGAAGCTATAGAGCACACCAGAAGCTCCTATATGAATAACAGGTCGCGCAAAAGCCCAAACCCATATACCCGTAATAAGAATACTTCCCAAATAGATCTTCCAGGCAACCTCCCGGTAGAAATAATGAATGGCCATTCCAAGGGCAAGTAAGGGAATCGAATTATTGATCAGGTGCTCCCAACTACCGTGAATAAAAGGACTGGTAAGAATTCCTCTCAGGCCTTTCAGGTCTCTTGGGAGGAGTCCGTATCTACTGAATTCACCTCCATACCCAAGATCCAATAAAAACAAAAGAATGATCAGCAACACAAAGGCAGCTGACCTAAGGAATATCGGAAGAAATTTGAAGTCTTGATTCATGTAAACAGATTCCTGTTTAAAATGAGAACTGAGTAGAGGCATAAAGGTAAGCTTTGATGCGTATGTTCGGACAAAGGAATTGTCGATGAGAGTACATTTCATAGCGATCGGCGGAAGTGCCATGCATAATCTGGCCATCGCGCTGCATAAAAAATCCTATCAGATTACGGGAAGTGATGATCAGATCTTTGAACCCTCAAGGGGTCGGCTTGCAAAATATGGTCTTTTGCCAGAGAAAGAAGGCTGGCACCCCGAAAAGATCGATGGCTCTCTGGATGCCATCATTCTGGGAATGCATGCACGAAAAGACAACCCAGAATTACTGAGAGCCCAGGAACTAGGTCTGAAGATCTACTCCTACCCTGAATATGTATACGAACAGAGTAAGAACAAAAAGCGGGTAGTGATCGGTGGTTCACACGGAAAAACGAGCATCACTTCAATGATCCTGCATGTATTGCGCAAAATGGATCTTAAATACGATTACCTGGTAGGTGCACAACTGGAAGGTTATGAAACCATGGTTAGTTTGAATGATGATCACGATCTCATTATTCTCGAAGGAGATGAGTATCTGTCAAGTCCTATTGACCTTAGGCCTAAGTTTCATTGGTATAAAGGACATATTGCAGTACTCACTGGCATTGCCTGGGATCATATCAATGTATTCCCAACATTTGAGAATTACGTGGAACAGTTTGAAATATTCAGCAATAGCCTTGAAACTGAGGCTTCACTGATCTACTATTCCGAAGACCCTGAACTTCAACATATCGCTGAAAATTGCAGGAGAGATATTCATACGATCCCTTACGCAACTCCGAAGTATGATCGACAAAATGACCATTATGTTCTGGATGGACACAAACTCAGGGTCTTTGGTGAGCATAACCTTCAGAATATTCAGGCTGCCTGCTTGGTTCTCGAAGAATTGGGCATCAAAAGGCAAGACAGCCTCAAGGTATTATCAGATTTTACAGGAGCCGCAAGAAGACTGGAAACAATTCGAGAAGAGCATAATTTCAGTGTTTTCAAAGACTTCGCCCACTCTCCTTCAAAGCTAAAAGCAACAACCAAAGCTGTAAAATCTTACCATCCCGAACGCAGGCTTATTGCATGCATGGAACTGCATACCTTCTCGAGTTTGAACAAGAAGTTCCTGCCTGAATACAAAGACTCCATGCAGGCAGCGGATGAGGCTATTGTGTATTTTAATCCCAGCACCATTGAACACAAAAAGCTCGAACCGATCACTGAAGAAGAGCTCCTGGAGGCCTTTAATCAGGAAGATCTTAAAGTCTGCACCGATAGCAAGACTTTGATCGAATATCTTAGATCTAGAAAATGGAGTGGTCAGGACCTCTTATTGATGAGTTCAGGGAATTTTGATGGCCAGGATTTTAATGAACTGGCAGATTCCCTGGATCTGTAGGGATTACTCTGCGCTTCGGATGAAACGCAGCTGACCAAAGACCACATTACCCTCTATATAGAGTACGGGTGCGGTAGAGTCAGACTTTTCTTTGTATGTCATTTCGCCAAAAGCCACCTGATGGTCGTCTGGAAAACGAGCGTTCCCAAAGACCGCATTCGCTTTAACGCGGGTATTCAGACCTCTCGGAAGAAGCACTTCCTGTTTACCAAAGACCACATTGAATTCAATGTCGCGGTCTTCACGCAGATCTAAATTACGAAGGTCTATGATCTGTTCACCAAACACTACGCTGTATTCTTTGCGAAGTGCAGCTTCATCTGGCGAACTATTTGATTTCGAGAAAACTACGGCATCCTCAGATTTGCTCTTCGTTTTCACTCCGAAGGATCCAAAGAGTAGATTAACTCCAAAGAAGATAATGATCAGTGAAAAGATCACCCTGATCAAAGGGAAATCTATCTTAAAGATCGCGTTGATGATGATCGACATACCAATCAGTATGACGAGCATCCCCCAAAAAAGCTTAGAGAAAAGAAAATCCATGGCCGGCGTGATCGTTTGGTTTAGAAACCAAAGTTTGACAAAGAGCTGGTCATTAAAAATGACTTTGCTCAATAAACGTCCGGCTATGGATGTAGAAAGACTTTTTAGTCTTCGATCTTCACATTAACTGCGTTGATCCCTTTTTTTCCTTGTTTAAGTTCGAAGTTTACTTTATCTCCGTCTCTGATCTCATCGATCAATCCTGAGACGTGTACAAAGTAGTCCTCGCCTGTTGCTTCTTCCGTGATGAATCCAAATCCTTTTGTATCATCAAAAAATTTAACTGTTCCGTTTTTCATATTGCTATTGATTATTAAAAATAGGGGCGCTGCAAATTAATCGCGCTGGCGCCCTTTGCTTTTGAACTGTGCTTTTCTTTTGCCACCGCCTTTATGCTTTGACTTATAGCCAGATCCTTTGTTTGAATGTTTTTGATATTTTCCTTTACCTCGTCCACGAGATTTATCTTTTCCGCGTCCTCGAGACTGTCCATTTCCTCTCGATGACTCTTTCGCGCTCTGGTTCAGATCTCTTGCGAGATTGGTCTGAAGTTCCAGAAGCTCCATTTTGAGTAAACGTGCGAGAAGTTCCTCACGACTCAAGCTTTTCAGCATGGATTCTACGAGTCCGTATGTATCTGCGCTAATATCACCAGACACCTTGGTTTCTATGATCTTCTTGCACCAGTCTTCTACTCTGGTACGGATCACATCATCCGCCTTAGGGATCTCAATAGGTCTGAATTCAATATTCAGTGAATTCGAAAGTTTATGAAGCTTTGACTTTTCACGTCCGTTGGTAAATAGGATCGAAAGACCTTTTTTACCTGCCCTGGCCGTACGTCCACTTCTGTGAGTGTAATAGGCGAAGTCATCCGGAATATTGAAGTGAAAGACGTGGGTAAGATCATTTACATCAATACCCCTTGCAGCTACATCAGTAGCAACCAAACACTGAAGGTCATTCTTTTTGAAGCGCTTCATCACACGATCACGTTGTGCCTGTGAAAGATCACCATTCAATACATCTACCTTGTAACCTTTACGTTGCAGCTCTTCTGAAACTTCCAAAGACTCTGCTCTGGTTCTGCAGAAGACCAAACCGCGCATTTCCTTTTCAAGATCCATGAATCGACTAAGCGCTTCGATCTTGTCGTTCCTGCTGACAAATGCAAAGCAGTGATCGATATTGACATTAACCTGATCTTTCTTGTCGATCTGTACTTCAACAGGGTCGTGCATATATTGCTTTACGATCCTGAAAATTTCTTTTGACATGGTGGCTGAAAAGAGCCATGTCTCTCTACCGTCTTTTCCGCCTTCAGTAAAACTAAGAATGCGATCGATCTCCTCTTTAAAGCCCATATTGAGCATTTCATCCGCTTCATCAAGAATGAGAAAACGCAAATGATCAAGCTTTAATGCTCTTCGTTCCAGTAGGTCAATTAAACGTCCTGGAGTGGCAATGATGATCTGTTTTGATTTTTTTAAAGCCGAGATCTGTGTTTGGATAGAGGCTCCTCCATAAACTGGCAGGGAACTGATCTGTCCATGATACTTGGAAAATATCTTGATCTGCTCGGCGATCTGTTGACCTAACTCACGCGTTGGAGCCAGAATAAGTGCCTGTACTTCTTTTAGATCTGGATCGATGCGCTCTATTAAAGGAATAGAGAATGCAGCAGTCTTTCCGGTACCGGTCTGTGCAAGACCGATCAGATCATTTTCTCCCTGAAGTAAAATGGGAATGGCTTTCTTTTGAATCTCACTGGGTTCTGTAAATCCCAGGTCAGAGATCGATTGGAGTGTCGCTTTTGACACCCCTAGGTGTTTGAATGAAGACAAATAAAGTACTTAGCGTTGTAAAATGCAAAGGTGGACAATTAAGAGATGCCAATCACGAAGTTCAGTATATTTTTTGTGAGAGCCCGAGGCAATTTCTTCATAAGAAGCAGCTATAGCAAGACTTTAGCTCCAATATGACGACCTTGTAGTTTGCCAATAAAAAGATGGTAAAGCTTGAATTAGAGGTCTGAAAGCTGACTTACATCATACTTTCTAGAGTGAATTGACTCTTAATTTGATGCAAAGCAAAGACTATGATCATAAAAAGCGCCAAAGATGAACTTGTTTTGATCTATAACTCAGATACACAAGTTGGGGACAGCACCTATAAGAATGCATTGGACACTGATCTCAGACTAAAGGATATCGATCTAAGCAAGAGACAGATCACCCCTACCCAATGGTTGGAGATCGCTACAGCGCTCGACAAACATATATCTGAGCTCGTCGATACAGAGCGAGATGGATACGAACACCTTTTCAGCGAAGAAAACGACTACGATGAGATGGGCTGGGTTCAACTTTTGGAGCATCATCCCAAATTATTAGTCAACCCAATTGCGATGCACGGTCAAAAGGTGAAGCTGATCTACTCCCCTTCTGAAATACTGACTATTTAGCGGATCAGATTGATGGTTCCTACGAGGTTTACCTTGCGGTCGTTGAATCGAATTCCCTCAAATTCCCATACATAGGTACCAATTGGGCAAGGAGAACCCGCGACAAATCCGTCCCATTTATCATCAAAATCCTCCCCAATGAAAATGACCTTACCCCAGCGATCAAATACTCTGAGATAACTGAACTCCTTTATTCCATAGGTAACAGCATAAAACCAGTCATTTACATCATCCCCATTTGGGGTGAAAGCATTTGGAATGTGAACTTCAAACTCCTCCTCCACGATCACGTTCATCGTTGCAGTGGCCTGGAAACATCCGTAAGGATCCGTAATTGAAGCGGTATAAAGAGTAGTCACCTGTGGACTCGCGATGGGGTTCGGACAAAGGTTGCAGTTTAGGTCATTGACCGGATTCCATCTGAACAGGAGGTTAGTGTCCGCCGAGCTTACCAACAAGGGAGTTGACTCACCAAGGAAGATGATCGTATCTTCTCCACTTTGAAATTCGTATGGTTCCTGGATCTCAATACGTATGCTATCCATCGTTGAACAATTAAAGTCATTTCTCGCAAGCACAGAATAAGTAACCGCCTCTTTTGGTGTAGCGATCACCACTGAGTCAGAGGTAGAACTTAAACCTTGCCATGGGCTCCAACGATACGAAGTTCCACCACTGGCTCTCAATAACACATTATCTCCCAAACATAAAACGGTATCATCTGAGATCTCAACTTCGGGAACGGGCCATACTTTCACTCGACGCCGAGCCGTGTCTGCACAGCCTGTTTTAGAATCAATTGCAACAAGACTTATCGGGTATTCACCGGCTTCAGGGAAACTGAACAGATCACTGCTGTCCTGAGAGATCAATCCCGACATACCATACCATCTGCGAGAATCTGCATCGGGTGTAAGGTCATTGAACTGCACGCTGAGTGGCGCGCAACCCGTAGTATCTGTTGAACTCAGGGCAGCATTCACTTCAAAGACCTGAATCGTATCTTCTACACTGGTCAAACAATCGAAAGCAGTATCATTCAACAATACCTTGATACTGTAGGTGCCGGGTGTTTTGTAGACGTGGGTACTAAACAGCTCATCACCTGGAAGTTGTTTTCCAAAGCCATCTCCAAAGTCCCAATCGAGTCTAAAGGTGTTGATGAGTGAATCCAGATTGAAGGTGACCAACTCACCTACGCAGGCTGTATCGTTAAGCAAGTCAAATTCAGCATACGGTCCACCGACGCTGATATACTCTGAAACTGAAATGGTATCTCTACAACCAAAGGTGGTTTCAACGATCAAACTAACGTCATATTTACCTGGATAGGGATATGTGTAGGACATGGTTTGCGTTCTGCGAGTTACAGGAGGGTCGCCCAGACCAAAGGTCCAGGTACGCCATTCTATATTCGGGTGATTGGTGGCGTCCTGAAAGGTGACCAGAGCTGGATAGCAATTCGTATCCCTTGGCGTGGCGCTGATCCGCGCATTGGGTATGTGTTGCACATTCACTGTTCTTATCATGGTGTCGGTACAACCCATTGTATCCTCCACAATTGCCCGGATATCATGCATTCCGCCCTGATGAAATCCAAATCTGGCACTGCTGTCTAAGCTCAAATTCGGAGGGGATGTCCATTGATAGGTGTAAATTGATTTATGATTGAGGTTTGAAAGGTTGATGCTATCTCCGGCACATAACATGGAATCTGGGTCAAAGTAGATCTCAGGTTGCCTGATATCGATCAACTTTCGTTTGGTTACCGTATCTCTACAACCATAAATGTCCTCTACCTGCAGCTGAACTCCAAAATTGCCCTTTAGGGGGTAAGTGACCGTTTCTACTGAGTCTGACCCCTGTAAACCCGCCCCTAGAAACCATCTGTAAAATCTGATGGTTGTATCAGAGATCGTACGGTCTCTAAATGTTGTCGTAAGCGGAAAACACCCCAGAGTATCACTCACCACAAAATCCGCATTCGGCTTTAGACCTCTTACTTTTTTGAAAACGGTATCCCTGCAACCATTGGGGTCAACGCCTATCAATCTGAAATCGTGAAAGCCTTTGGTATTTGAGGTAAAAGGAACTGACCAACTGTTGGTAATGGTGTCTTTACCCGTTGCCATATTCGTGTAGGTAAACATGCTGGCATCTTGAGATCCAGTTGGAACCAGACGCAATTCTTTGGGTGTACAGAATATGGTATCACTCACGCTAAGACCAACTTTCAGATCGTAGATCTCAACATAACTGTCTTTCTCATATTTACAACCATTGGAATCATTGTAGAGTTTCATTTGAACATTGAACCTACCTCTATTCGCATAGGTGTAAGTGAAGCTTTTACGGGTGGAGTCATATCCGACAAAGTCTCCCATGTTCCATTTAAAACGCTGTACCTCTTTCCAATTGATTCCCAATACATTCACATCATAAGGTATGTTGCAATCCTGTCCCAAACTCATTTGGCCGACCGGCCCTAATACATACACCACATCATTTTTCTGTATGGTATCGAAACAGCCATTGTGCTCAACGATCAATGAAATATCGAACAAGCCAGTATCCACTGGTAAATACGGACTTGGGTCTTTTGCCATCATCTCTCCCCCATCTGAGAATTGCCAATGATAACTGCTGATCATCAAAGAATCAGTGCTTGTATTGGTAATATCAAAACCATCACCTGCACAGATCGAGTCCTTGTTGATCACAAAATCTGCATTCTGCTTGGTCCCCACTAAAATTCTTTTGGTGGCACTGTAGTCACAACCAGATGGAGATGTAACAGTAAGTCTCACCAGATAAAGACCCGCTTGCTGGAAAGTATGAACAGGGTTTACGCTGGTATCCTGTGCTGTACCGTCTCCCCAATCCCAGCGTCGGCTAACCACCGAATCTCGGGGAGAACTGCGGTCAATAAAGCTTACGGTGAGTGGGGAACAACCAGAATCAACATCATTCCAGATCACCGCATTGATCGCAGCAATATTGAAGTGATTGGTTTTGATGATAGTATCTCTACAACCATATACGTTCTGTACGATCAAACGAGCATCGTAGGAACCAGGGTCTTGAAATAAGATACTTGGGTTGTGCACCTCTGATGTGTCGCCGTGACTAAAGTCCCAACGCCAGGAATTGATTCTATTTCCAGTACTCGCATCCTGATAATTCACCCGGGTAGGTTCGCAGTCGAAGATCTTTGTCTGCGTAAAATCTGCCTGCAGATCATCTACATAAATCACCTTCGAAACTGAATCAAAGCAATTGACTCCAGCACTGATACTCAGTTTAATCCTGTATTGCCCTGTACTTCCGTAGACCTTATACACATCGCGATCCGTTGAGCTTGTTCCGTCACCAAAGTCCCATGAATAGGCATTTCCACCAACACTCAGATTCCGAATGAAAACACTATCCCCCATACAAATGGTATCCGGCACATCAAAAGCTGCTTTGGTAGTGGTTACAGAGGCATAGGCTGTTTTTGTGAGTGTATCCCTACAACCATTCGCATCTCTGATCCTCAAGCTCACGTCAAAGATCCCTGTTCCGTAGGTATGATTAGGATTTGCTAAGGTTGACACATTGCCATCACCAAATGTCCAGAAATACTGAAAAGGCCCATTTCCTCTGCTATTATCATTAAACTCAACCAGGTGTGGTGCCTGACAGTCATGAGGTGAATTATTCGTAGAAAAAGCGGCCGTCGGCTTTGAATATACCTGAACATATCGGCTTCTGGAAGCACTGGCCTGACAGCCATTGGTGTCAATAAGCTGCAGATTCAAGCTAAAGAGCCCTCCTGAGCTGTAGGTGTAATTTGGTGCATTCTGAAAAGAAACCCCTCCATCACCCATCGTAAAACGCGTCCAATTGATCGGAGCATCACCTGGCGTGCTTTGATTATTCACCTGTACCGTAAAAGGTGCGCATTCCTGACGAGAACCGGGAATACTGAATGCCGCTGTGGGTGGCTGAAATACTTTGATGTATGCGTTCTTGGTTACTGTTGCACTCCTCACACCATCAGAAATGGTCAATGTCACACTATAAGTGCCCGGAGCAGTATAAGTAGCTATTGGGAATGGATTATTTGAGTTTGAACTTTGGGTGGGTGAAAAGGTCCATACCCTTGAAGTGATGTTGCCTCCAGTGCTCAGATCAGTGAACCTCACCGTGCGTGGCGGACAAAACGAAAGTGTATCTGCAACAAAGTCAGCAACCAACTGAGCCTTCGATGAAAAAGCGAGCAGGGTGATAAAACAGAGTATGAGCGAGGCTCTTTTCATGTGATGCTAAAGTTAAGTTTTTCTGAGACAAGCGTTTATATCTTACTCAGAAAAACTCAGTCTTTAGGCTTAGGAGGATTACTAAAGTACGAAAAAATTAGGGAATCTAGTATGTTATGATGATCTGTCCTTTCGTATTGATCGGACCTTTGGGCTTTTCATTGAAACGAGCTCCCTTGCATGCAAATTCTGCCTTGGTGTAGAGATATTCATTGGTTGTGGTAGAACCTACTCCACCCGCCTTTACTTTAGTGACATTTCCGTACTTATCAATATCAACATCAACTACCACTATTCCTCTGTTTTCAGTGGCATTAGAGAGTTTTGGGGGCTTCACCATCTCTCTGTCTTTTACCAGGTACCGCACCAGATATTCTCCGGAACGTATGCTGCGCTCTTCCACGCTCGGGTCGAAACTTCCATCATAGGGCACGTATTCATCAAAAAAGATCGAACTCACCTGAATCAAAGGAATTCGATTCATTTTTCGATTGATGGCCATAAGCAAAGTATCATTTTGAATGGCCATTACGACACCCTTGGCTTTATCTCCATTCTTTAAAACAACAGAGTGTTGCGCCCCTGAAAGTACAGGAAGTAAAAGCATAAAACCTACAAGCGCATTTAGGAATAATTTCATGACATCAAATTTATAGCCTGAAAATGAGCTGCTTTCAGTATCACACTGGCTCTTTTCAACGATATGATGTTCAATTAAGCCACTTGAATTAGCTATAATTGCAAGCAAATTCTGCGCTTGCTTCTTTATCGGTTTATATGGATCTCCCTGGCCCTCCTCTTCAGGGTTTACTTTAGAAAGATCTACTTCAAGAACTTGAATCAAGTGAAAAAACGCGGTCCCTATATCCTTGCTTCCAACCATCCTAACTCCTTTATGGACTCAGTGGTTGCTCCTACTTTCATGATCAGACCATGGAATTTTCTCGCCAGAGGAGATGTGTTCAAAGGCAAAGTGGTTAAACAGTTGCTTGCATGGATCAATATGCTACCGATTTTCCGTAAGAGCGATGCCAAAAACAACAATGAAAAGAATCTGATCACCTTCGATCTTGTAGCGGATCTATTCAAAAGAAAACGTCTGGTCATGATCTTCCCGGAAGGATACTGCGTGATTGAAAAAAGACTTCGACCACTATCAAAAGGGACTGCGAGAATGGCCTTCCACGCCTGTGAGAAACATGGCTTCGACCTCAACCTGAAGATCATACCTACAGGATTGAACTATACTAAACCTTTTGGTATCAGAGCTAAGCTCTATTGTAACTTCGGTGAGCCAATTGCTCTTAATGATTACAAAGAGCTCTATGAATCAGACCCCAATCGTGCAGTTGCCAGGGTAACGGAAGAACTTCAACGCAGAATGAAAGCGATGATCATCCACGTGAATAAAGGTCTGGATGAAACTGCCGAGTGCTTATTTGAGCTTTACGGAAATGATCTGGAAGAGAGGGCCGTACCTGTGGTTGAGTACAAAAACGACCTCCCATTCAGAACAGAAAAAGCTATCGCCGATCGCCTGAACGAATTTGAGGCGGATGACCCCGCTAAACTTGAAAAAATCAAACAGCAGTGTGAGGATTATCAGGCGGAACTTCGCAAGTATAAGGCCAGTGATGCATTGTTCTCATCCAACAACACAGGCACTTTCTCTCGCTGGCTCTATCTCATCCTCTTTTCACCATTATGGATCTATGGATTTCTGACCAATTTCTTCATCTTTCGATTTGCCAAAAATTATCCCGCTAAATTGATCAAGAGCAATGTCTTCTACTCCTCATTACGCATTGGCTTGATCATGATCTCTTATTGGATCTACTTCCTTCTCATATTGATCATTCTGAGTATTTTATTTAGTTTTCCAATCGCTCTTGGATACCTCGTATTTCACATGATCGCTGGATTTTCATTTGCGCAGGCCTATGACTCGTGGAAGTTTGTTCGAGCCAGACGCAAAAGTTCGGCGCTTGATGATGATCGGTTAAGAGATATTCAAAGAATGAGAAACACGATTAAGGAAACACTAAATATTCAATTATGAAAGGCCTTTATTTTAGCGCTTGCCTTATTGCTGTTAGCCTTGCCTCAATGGCACAGGACAGCTCAAAACTGCAGCTTGATTTTAGCGGATTTCTGGACGTATATTACGCTGCTCAGGAAGGGCCTGTGAATACGGATAACATTGCCTTTAACCATAGTCGAAAGAATGAACTGAACTTAAATCTTGCTATTGTTTCACTAAAGGCAAGTCATGACAGGTATAGAGCTAATGTGGGCCTCATGACTGGAACTTACGCTCAATACAACCTAGCGCACGAGCCCAATGAATTGCGTCACATTTGGGAGGCGAATGCGGGTTTAAGGCTCGCCGATAATCTTTGGCTTGATGCCGGGATCTTTGGTTCACATTTGGGTTTTGAATCGGCTATTTCAATGGACAATCCCACCCTGACCCGTTCATTGGTTGCTGAAAACTCACCATACTATCTCTCAGGGGTGAACCTGAGCTATTCTCCAAATGAAAAATGGAGCTTTCTGGTCAATCTTTCCAATGGGTGGCAGATCATTCAGGAGAACAATAGCACCAAAGCAATTGGAACTCAGATTCAGTTCAAACCAACAGAAAAGATCACCCTTAATTCCAGCACATTCATTGGGGAAGAACCCGACCTGTACGGAGCTCAAAATCTAAGATGGTTTCACAACTTCTACGGTGATTTTTTGATCGGTGATAAGATCAGATTGATCGTAGGCTTTGATTATGGTCAACAGCAAGATGAATTTGATATTCCTGGAGGTCCTTCTAACCCCAGAGAGTGGTTGGGTCAGGCAGCGATCCTGCAATATCGTTTCAATGAAAGACTGGCCACTGCGGTCAGACAGGAATATTATGCCGATCCTGACGGAGTGATCATCGGCGGCGATGTACTTCAGTCATATTCACTGAACTTCGATCTGAACGTAACAGACAATGCGATGTTCAGAATTGAAGGAAAGTATCGTTTTGGAACGGAGACTCTAGCAGATGGAAGTCTTCAGAATGAAGCCATGTTCCTGGTAGCCTCTATCGCCGCTAAGCTTTAGATCGCATCATATTCAGCGCAGTAAAGAACCAACCTGGCATGGGTTTTTTAGGATCTCTTTTGGCTAGATTGAGATTCCAACCAATGGCCTTCACCATGGGTATTTTATGGGTCTCAACAAACTCTACCAAAGTGGATTCTGGTGCCTGAATGTAGGAGAACCTTCCTGCAGCCTCACCCATATCAAAATGAGGATCTGATTCTACCGTAAAGGGAAATCCTTTGTCGCTGCATTCCTGCTTTAGCTCTTCCATACCTCGGATGTCATAACAGAGGTGGATGTATCCCAGGTCTCCCCAGTCGCGACCATCAAATATTTGGCGTCCGCTTTTGTCACTGAGCTCAAAAAGCTCGATCTCACTGTGTCCGAATATCTTACTTAGAAATCCTTCTCTGGGTTTTGAATGCCTGAGCAGCACTCTTCTCACCTCGGCATCTCCCCCATTCATGCTGATATCATGAAACTTCGCCCGATCATCGAAAGCGAGCTCATCATATTCAAGAATATCGCGGTAGATCTTCAGGCTTTCTTCAATGTTGTTCACTCCAATGGAACAACCGATCATCCCTCCTGTATGATGTCCTGTATCTTTGAGCATGTAATCATCTTCGATCACCTGAATCACGTTGCCGTATGGGTCTTTCATCCAAAAGCTAAAGCGTCCGTATGGATCCTGCTCCGGCTCGTTGAGCAGGTCTAAGCCTTCTTGTTTAAAGATATCGTAGGTCCGCACAGCGTCAGGGCTCCTCATCTTGTTCGCAAAGATCCCCAGATCGCCCATCTTAATCTCAAAACTTGATGCCTTAGGTTTGCGTTCAGTGTATTGCCAGATCTCAAGCCCACCGCCACCTCTTAGGTTGTAAACCAATACAGCGTGACGAGATCGCGGTTCATTCTGAGTGTAAGGCAACATCAATTCAGCTACCGCAGCTTCTTCAAATATCTTCAGATCGTAGCCAAAGTGTTTCTTATACCAATTCCAGGCTTCATGAACATTCTCTACACCGATCCCGATCTGTTGGATTCCGCTGATTATCTTTTTTTCCAATTAGGTAGCTTTTATGTTGACAGCAATTCTATAAAAAAGCCATGGAAAATAGCGCTTGAAATAAACCATAAGCAGTTCTTTTTTTCCTACTAAGATCTCTGGTTTATTTCGCTGCATTCCACGCACAATGATCTTGGCACATTTTTCAGGACTCATTCCTCCCGTATGTCGTTCATCTTCCACTCCGTGCCTGGCTCCATCCTTTTCTAATGCCGATTCTGAAATATTGGTTCGAATGGTGCCAGGGTAAACAACGGACACTTCTATGCCGTTTTTGTGTTCTTCCAGGCGCACTGACTCTAAAAACCCCTTTAAGGCGTGTTTGGAAGCTGAATAGGCGCATCGCATCTTGAACCCGAAAAAGCCTACGATACTTGAGATTCCAACAAGTTGGCCGCTACCCTGTCTCTTGAAATGTTTTAAGGCCTCTGTACTGAGGGCCACCGCAGAGAAATAGTTGATCTGCATGATCTTCTGGTGATTCTCCATGGGTGTTTCAAAGGCTTTGGAACGCTGACTAATACCCCCATTATTGATGAGAACATCCAATCCGCCAAACTTCTGAATTGCCTTTTCGCAAAGTATGGCAGGGTCGTCCAGGTTTAAGAGGTCCAAACAGAGCACCTCGGCTTTGCCTCCTCTTTCCTCACAAGCCTTTTTTACTCGTAAAAGTTCTTTTTCCCTGCGGGCAGATAGAATAAGATTATTTTCTCTTGAAGCTAGCTCTAAGGCAATGGCCTCTCCAATTCCGGAAGAAGCACCGGTGATCCAAACCGTTTTATTTCTGAGATTCAAGGCTTACTTTGAAGATCTTGAAAAGACATAGGTGCTCACATGAACCAAACTGGCCTCGTTTCCGCTTCCAGCTGAGCTTCCGCTCTCATATGAATAACCTTCTGCACCCAGACGATTAAAGACATCGACGATCTTATTTCCATTGATCTCATGGTGGTCGCTATTGAGCTGTTCAATATCAACGCGTTCTGCTTTGTCACCACCATAGGTGATCACAATCTCGCCATTGGCGCCAACGGGTTCATAAACCCTCACCATAACGAACTCTTTTCCCCCTTCTGCTACCTGGGGTTCACCAAATGCGAAGATCATCATCAAGGTGGCTACGATGATAGAGGAGATCAGAAAGGCTTTGCTCTTGTTCATAATCAGACTTTGTTCAAAATTAGCATTTCGAATCACAATACAAAGGCTCAGTTTTTCCTGATAAGCCCTGAAAGTCAGTTAATGGCTTTTGAATAAGCTTATTTTTGCCGCCGCAGATCCCGATGAAGAAACTATTCACAAGGCAAGTAGCCATTCCTGTTCTGGCCGTTCTGGGCATACTTATCGGTCTTGCTATCAGCAAATTACCTGGGATCACCTTCGATTATAACTACGAGCATTTCTTCCCTAAAGGCGATGATGATTACCTAAAATACAAGGAGCATATTGCGCGCTTTCAAACAGACAATGATTTCTTGCTGATCGGAATCAAAAATGAAGAAGGCATCTTCGATCGGGAATTTCTTCAAAAAGTAGATTCCCTTGACGACCTGATCCGTGAGTTGGATATGGTGGAATCTGTGCTTTCACCTACAAAATTCAAGAACCCGATCATTGGTCCTTTTGGTGTGATCTCCCCAAAGATCCTGAACATCAAAAAGCCAGAGAACTACGCCAAAGATTCAATTCGAGTTTATGAAAATCCTGAGTTGATCGGCTCTCTTTTCGCTCCCGATGGAAAATCGATTAGTCTGGTTGTAAGGCATACCCCCTCCAAAGACCAAAAACGAAAAGATGCATTTACGCTCGCCCTCGAAAACCTGGTTTTCAGCTTTGATTTTGATGAGAGTCATGTAGCAGGGAAGATCAAAGGCCAACTCTATTTTATTGGAGCCATGAAAAAAGAACTGGTTTCACTGATCATTGTGGCAGCACTTTTATTGTTGGTGATCCTCTGGTTCTCCTTTAAGTCGATCTGGGGAATATGGGTTCCACTATTGGTGGTTGGGAATACCATCATCCTTACCATGGCCTTTATGGTGATGGTAGGAAAACCAATCGACCTGATGAGCACGGTGATTCCCACCATTCTGTTTGTCGTTGGTATCTCTAATGTGATCCACATCGTTGAGAAATACCTCGAAGAGCTCAGAAAAGGCAATCCAAAGAAACGTTCACTCATCATCGCCTACAGGGATATCGGGCTGGCAACGGTCCTTACTGCCCTTACCACGGCGATCGGATTTCTCTCTTTGCGTACATCAAGCATTATGCTGGTGAAAGAGTTTGGTGTTTTCACTGCAATCGGTGTTTTTGTGGCACTCTTTCTTAGCTTCACCTTTCTACCTGCATGCCTGATCCTCGTTCGTAAACCTCAGCGTGCTAAGAGAGCTCAGGACGAGTTGTTTTGGACCAAAAGACTACATCGCATCTTTTTATGGATCCTGCCTCGCAGGAAAATGCTGTTCATTTACAGTATCATCGTTTTCATCCTCACTATCCTGGGTATAGGACTGATCAAGGTCGACAACTCATTGCTGGAAGATTTTGCCACCGATGAAGCTTTCATTGCTGATTACAAATTCTTCGAAAAGGAATTCTCAGGATTTAGACCGTTTGAACTAGCTGTGGAAGTGGTCGACACCAACTTCGTCATCACCGATCACGAAGTCATGCTTGAAATGGAAAAGATCGATACTTATCTCAGAGACAGCTTTGATTGTGGTTTCCTCATCTCTCCATTAACCTTTGTAAAGAGCACCTACAAAGCCATGAATGGGGGTCGGCAGGACTTCTATCGACTACCAGAAAAGAAAAAGATGAAACGGGTAAACAGAAACTTGAGAAGATTACCCAAGGTGAATCAAAGAGCTTTTATGTCTGACGACAAACGTTTTGCCAGATTCAGTGGCAAGGTGGAAGACATTGGAGGATACCTGATGCGCAGAAAGAATGAAAAGTTCAATGAGTTCCTCGATCAGAATATCAACCCTGAGCTCCTCAAAGTCAGCATGACCGGCATGCCTTATCTGATCGATAAGAACAATGATTCCCTTGCCAGCAATATTCTGAACGGACTGCTTCTGGCATTTTCCCTCATAGCGATCATCATGGGACTTCTTTTCCGAAGTTGGAAGATCGTGATCATTAGCTTGCTTCCGAACATCATGCCTCTGCTCCTCATTACCACCTTCATGGGTCTGGTAGGTATCGATCTGAAGATCGCCACTTCCATCATCTTCACCATCGCCTTTGGTATTGCTGTGGATGATACGATTCACTTCATGTCAAAGTTCAGAATCGAGCTCAGCAAAGGAAAGTCAACCTTATATGCACTCAAACGAACCTATTTGTCTACCGGAAAGGCGATCATGGTAACGACCATCATACTGATCTCTGGATTCATGACCCTGATCGTAAGCAGTATAGCCAGCAACTTTTATATGGGCTTGTTGATCAGTCTGACGCTCTT
>CBFHWY010000062.1:0-16557 GCA_965659675.1 Salibacteraceae bacterium
TTCTCTTTCTTTTTCATTGTTGTCATAATGTATACTTTTTTCGTTCAACCTTATGACACACTTTTCTGAACAGTCTCTAGCATTCTTTCAAATCAACGTATTTCCGTGCCTCTGCACCTCCGCACGAACCCAAAGTTTGTAGCTGAGGGCATTTGGCGAATAGTTTTATGACAATTTCTCTAGTCCAATTAAAGAAGATATCTGAGTTTTGATTGATGTTCACATTTGAGAAATTAGATGTTTATAAGAAGGCAAAGGAATTTCAGCGAAAAGTCAAAAACGAGGTTTTAAGCCAAAGAAGGCTTGATAGAACTTACTGCTATCAATTAAAAAGAGCGTCTTTGAGTGTTGTCCTAAACATTGCAGAGGGCTCAAGTCGTTTTACTGGTCCTTCGGCAAGGAATTTCTACGTTATAGCAAGGGGATCACTTTTTGAAACTATATCAATTCTGGATATTCTACACACAGAAGGCATGATTTCAAAAGAACACTATGATGCGTTTTATGAAAAGGCACAGGATATCTCCTTTATGCTCTATCAAATGATAAGAAAGCTCAAAGCAAAATCATAAATAGACCAATTGCACCTCAGCACCCCCGCACTCCCGCACTCCCGCACTCTCTCACACCCTACACAGCTCGACTGCCTCTTTGAGTATTTCGCGAACCTTGCGTTTCTTCAGGCCAATTTCGTAGAGCATCGATTCATTTTCAAGGATCTCGCGACAGAGCACGATCTTATTTTCGAGTAGTTGTTTTTTGCGGGTCTTCGAAAGGCTGCTCATGCAGGTGAGGGGGTGTAAACCGCTGATCTCAATACGCTCCTTTAAACTTCCACGCTTAGGAAAGTCCCATCCGATCATCTGAAGTCCGGCGCAAGAACCAAATTTGATGGCCTCCTCAGTAAATCGGGTATTGGTTACGATCCAGCATTGCTGATGATCATGCCTCCCATGATGCTGCTTTTTGATGATGTCTTCATACCTGGAAAGCACATAAAGCGGAACTTTTACATCGGATTTGGTCGCTGGATTATTATGAAACTTGCATTCCACGTAGATCACCTCTTCTTCTTTTCTGCCTACCACATCCACCTCATGGGCTATACACTTTCCTTCAACAAAAATATCTGTGCGGGTTTCGTAGCCCTGAAACCGAAGCATCTCGGCAATATATCGTTCGAAAGGGTATCCCGAAGGGCCCAGCTCAATGAGCGCACGCTTTAGCTTGTAGCGTCCGGCGGTGCCTTCAGCTTTTTGTTTGAGCAGCTTAAATGCTTTCTGGTAAATTGCCTTGGTGCTATCCCCTTGTTTGAGTTGGCTACTGATCTCATTCGAGATCTCTTCGATGTCTTCTTCACTTGCTCCTGCAGAGCGCAACGAATGTTGGAGTTTGGAAATGTGGAAAGGCACTTGCTCTCCACTGGCTTTGGTGATCAGGATCTCATTTGACACAGTACAAATGTGCTCTATTCAAATGGAGGAAACAGTGATTTTCGTCATCCCTGATGCGCCGGCTTCAAAAGGTCGTTCACTTTCTTTACGGGGTTGAAGGTCTCGATCGGGACTTCAACAAAAATGCTGAGCCAATCAGACATCGCCCCATTCCATAAACCTGGTAACTCCATGGCTTTGATCTCTTTTCCCTGAAAGGATTTTTCAGAGATGAAGCCAGCAGTGTGATCAACATATTCGAGGAGCTTAAATTTCTCTCCCTTAAAGTTCTTTGTTGAGCAAACCAGATCAACCGGATTAAAGTGCGTTGATTCTTCCAGGATCTTTCTTTGCTCAGGATCTTCTGTGTTTATCTGAGCCTTTTCAACGATCTGAAGTCCTTTGTCTTTTACCCAAAATGGTCCGCCGCCGGGCTCTCCTTCGTTCTTCACCATTCCACATACTCTGATGGGACGGTTGAGCGCATTTAATACTTGTTGTTTGTTCTCTCCCAGATCAAGACCAAATTCCTTTTTTAGGAAATTTCGAGCTTCTGTCAGAGGAGCATCATTCATCAGTTCATCGATGTATTGAAAGACCTGCTGTCTTATATCCACTAGTTTTCCCGCCAGAACTTCTTTCCAGAAAATACTCGACTCAGACTTGCTTTCGTGGCAAACGTTATCAATATTCTTAATGAATATGATATCGCTGTAGATGGCAGCCAGATTGTGAATGAGTGCTCCATGACCACCTGGTCGCAGCAAAAGCTCTCCATTCTCTAACAAGACTGGCTCGTTGTTCATGTCTACCGCCAGGGTTTGTGTGGCTGGCGATTGTTCGGAATACTCGAGAATGTAGTTTTCGCTGAAACGCGAGCCATATCTGATCGCTAGCTCGGAGGCTTTTTCTTTGAACTCTTTTTGATGTTGAGGGCTCACACTGAAGTGCATGTGCACATTTTCCTGTATATCACCTGCAATTTTAGATGCTTCAAAGAAGTGCTCTGCCAGAGCGATGGAAGCACCTAATTCATATTGGTGAAACTTGATCAGTGCTTTTGGAAGTTCAGCATAAGAAAGTCCGTCCTTCAGCACATATTCGATGAGTTTTCTGCCCTCGTCCTTTTTAAGTTCCTCTGGAATATCCTCTGCAAAAGCGAATTGATCAATATGCTCAATAAAGTTCTTAACATCATCGTTCTCCTCACCAGTTTCAAGAAAAGCAAAAAGTGATTTGAACATTCGGGTTGCAGCACCACTGGCGGGTACAAAGCGATGGATCTTTTGCTCGGAGCCAATGATCTTAAAGAGTTGCCTCAATTCCGTTGCTTCGTCCTGATCGATCTGTTGGATGCCATCACCCGGAGTGGCCGCACGCTCAAGTGCTGAAAAAGGAAAACCTGTTCTGAAATCTTCCAATTGATACTCGATCTGAGTTTCTGAGATACCTTCGCGTTTGAGTTGTGCCTGAATTTGTTCGGAGAACATTTCCTTTATTTGGGGCACGAATATAGCCAAGTGATGAGCTTGTTCAGGTTAAGACAATCATAAACTTGGGTTTGAAAAAAGTATTTTCGCATCATGACAAGATTTATTAGCATCCTTATCCTTTTACCCTGGCTCGTATCCTGTTCTAGCGAAAACAAGGAGCCGACAAACACCGAAGTAGCTATGAAGAATTATACCAAAGACCCTCACAGTTTTGCAGATCCATCTGAGTCCAGGGTAGTTCACCTCAACTGGGATGTAGACTTGGATTTCGACAAAAAGATCATTAGCGGGGTTGCCGGATGGCTCATTGAGAACGCAGAGGATGCCAAAGAGATCAGTTTTGATACTCGAGGATTGAATATTGAGCGGGTCGGTATTTATCGTGATCCGCTTCAAGAAGTAGATGCCGAGTTTGAACTGGGTGAGGAAGATGAACACCTCGGCAGAGCTTTGCGCGTTAAGATCGACAAGGATGTGTCAAAGGTCAATATCTATTATTCAACAAGTCCAGGCGCTCAGGCATTGCAATGGCTTGACCCATCACAAACAGCGGGTAAGAAGCTCCCCTTCTTGTTTACCCAGTCGCAGGCGATTCTAGCTCGAAGCTGGATACCTTGTCAGGATAGTCCGGGGATCAGGTTCACCTACAATGCCAGGGTAAAGGCACCCAAAGAGATGCTCGTTCTGATGAGTGCAGAGAATCCAACCGAGCGATCTACAGATGGCAGCTATTCCTTTGAGATGAAGCAGGCAGTTCCAGCTTACCTCATGGCCTTGAGTGCGGGTGACCTGGTGTTTGAACCCATAGGAGAGCGCACCGGAGTATATGCTGAGCCATCAATGATCGAAAAAGCGGCCTATGAGTTTGCTGAGATGGAAGATATGCTGATCGCAGCAGAGCGGCTATACGGACCCTATGCCTGGGAGCGATATGATCTCATTGTATTGCCACCTTCTTTCCCATTTGGTGGGATGGAAAATCCTAGGTTAACCTTTGCTACGCCAACCATCATTGCCGGAGACCGATCGCTCACTGCGCTGGTTGCACACGAGTTGGCGCACAGCTGGTCAGGAAACCTGGTGACCAATGCTAATTGGGATGACTTCTGGTTAAATGAAGGCTTCACCGTTTACTTTGAGAGAAGGATCATGGAATCACTCTATGGAGAGGAATATGCAGATATGCTTGAGGTGCTCGGATACCAGGACCTCAGTCATACACTGGAAGATCTAAAGAGCAAGCCTGAAGACACCAAGCTTAAGCTGAGTCTGGAAGGACGGGATCCCGATGACGGAATGACCGATATTGCTTATGAAAAAGGCTATTTCTTTTTACGTCATCTCGAGAATTTAGTGGGACGAGAAAGGTTTGATGCCTTTTTGAAGACTTACTTTAAAACCAATGCCTTCGACGTGATGACCACCGAAGAATTCATTGAGTATCTGAATGAAAAGCTTCTTTCAGAGAATCAAGAATGGAAGGACAAAGCCAATGTGGAAGATTGGATCTATCAGTCTGGTTTGCCATCTAGCGCTCAGGTGCCATCTGCAAAGCGTTTTGAGGATGTAGAGAAAGCCATGATGAGCTTTCTGGAAGAGTCTTCTTTGGACGCCATAGATGCAGAGAATTGGACCACCCATGAATGGCTTCACTTCTTGAGAAAACTTCCCAGAGACCTTAGTGATGAACAGATGAAAAGCTTGGATGAAGCCTACTCTTTTACAAACAGTGGTAATTCTGAGATCCTTGCTGCCTGGTTCCAGTTGACGATCAGGAACAACTACCAGAAGGCGAATAATGCACTCGATAGTTTTCTTGTGAATGTTGGAAGGAGAAAATTCCTTACACCAACTTACAAGGCACTGAAGCAATCAGGGCAACTTGAAATGGCCAGGGATATCTACAAAAGGGCAAGACCGAATTATCATTCGGTTTCAAGGAATACAATGGATGAGTTGCTAGACTGGAATTAAGAGCCTCTGGCTTCGATCTGCCAAACGTGCTTTGAGCTGGGTTCGTTATTCTTAAAGTAGAATTCTCCACCCCAGCGGTGTTTTACTTTCCAGTATTCATCGATCTCTTCACCGCGGGTGACCTTCCTTATCTCAATGACCTTTCTGGCATCTTCTTCATATTCAACCACAATCTTTATCGGGTTAAACATGTCAAATAATTCATCAATAGGAAGTACAGATGTTTCTGCGATATCTTTTTCAAGCTGATAAGTGATCTGGGCAAGACCTTTTTCGATCTCTTTTAGATTTTCCGCATCGGTATTATCATCAGAGGTGAGTTCTTCAACCATGGGTGGATACTCTTCAACTCTCACCTCCATTTTGTCCTCGTTGTTCTCAACAAACTCTTTTGCTTTTTCGAGTACTTCTTCAACCTTCTCAATCTCTTTAACGGTCTTCTTTTCCGTCTTTTTAAGCTTTTTCAGGTCTTTTTCAATTGTTTTGGCGTATTCTGCATCCCATTTAAATAAGCGCTGCCCGAAGTCAAAATATACTTTACCGAAAGGCTTTTCCTCAATGGATGAATAGTCTACACCATGTACTTTTTTGAATAGGTCGATCGACCATAATTCGTGCTTTTGATCTGCTCGGGCGACCAGATCATCGACTCCCTAAAGCAACACGTCAACGCTTTTCGTTACGTAGTTTCTTTTGTAGAATTTGATCTCGTAGTTCTTTCCAAGTGGTAGCTCGAGGTAGAACAATCCATCATCAGAGTAATGGAAATCATAGACCTCTCCTTCAGTATAGATCGTGATCTTAACCCCTCTTAACTTTGACATGCCTTCGGTGATCTTTCCATTCACCGCAAGCTCGTCCATAAGTATTTGAGCCTTGGACTGCAAAGTACACAGGGCAACTAACCCGAATATGAGTAATCTGATTCTATTCAACAAAGCGCTTCTTCCCGCAAAGCTAAGAATAATGCAAGGGACCACAATATGATAAGAATCACCTTCTTGTTGCCTACTACAGTCATAGCCTTTGATATAACTTAAAATGCTCATTAGACCATGTAAGCTTTACTTCACTTTGATGCTCCGGCAGCCAAAATTCCTCGAGCGCTCCATTGTGATTATGATAGTTGGTCAGAAAATACCTCGTATCCATTTGCTCGAAAGTGTGTTCGAGTTCCTGCAGGCTTTGATAAGGCTCATTGCTGTAGGAATCAAGGCCAGCGTAAAGGCCTAAGACCCGGGGTTTTTTGAAGAGCACATGTTCATCTTTTGGAATGTTATTCCTCAAATATTCGAAGCATTCCTGACTACTTTTCAATTGGGGGCCGGGCAGTGGGTCAGAAAAGTGCTTGTTGATCCAGGGATAATTCATGAAATAGAAAATCAGATTTATACCGACCAGTGCATAAAGGGGCCAATTCTTTAGAAACTCCCAGCGCATTTGTATCAAAACAAAACTCTCATAGAGCAGAATGAACAGAAAAGGTAGAATGAGCAATAGGTATCTTGGTGCCTGAGCCTGACTCGGAAAAAAGAGCAATAGGCCTAGGTGTACAAAGACAAAAAACTCAATAATACCAGGACCAAAAAGAAAGAGTCTGAAGCTAATGCCTATAAAAAGCAGTGCAAACAGGAAGATCGACAGAACTTTCCCAAATGAAAGCAGGTCCGGGTAGATCAAAAGAAGGTAATTATCGAAGGGTTGGTAGTAGAGTGCAAAGTTGCGTTCCACTGTTATCCAAACCTCTCCAAAACTGAAGTTATTCAAATAAGCACTAAAGCTGGAGGGTACTCCGAAGGCCTGGTTAATTAAGCCAGGTAAGATCAAACAAATGAAGAAGAGTAAAAGCTCTTTTCTCTTTATACCAGCTCCTTCCCGAAGCCATTTGTAGGCTTTGTGTACACCGATGGCGAATAACAAACTGAGGCCATATGGCTTGATCAGACAAGCCAGAATGAGCAGGACGCTAGTCTGCCAACTCATGCCTTCTTTCACATAAGAACGGTAGCTCAGTAAAGCAAAGAACAGAAAAGGAAGGTCTGCCATCACTTCAGACTTAAAGATTATGAGGTATGGCATGTAGCAGAGCATCAGAGTGATTGCTATGGATGGCAAACTTTTGTAGTATAGTTTCAGTACACTAAAAAAGGCGAGTCCCAACAAGATGAGCCACAGGTTCATGTAAATGATCAGCAGGCTCATGTTGTTGCCAAAAAGCGCAATCACAGGCGATAGAATCAATGGAAAGCCAATAGGGTAGAGCTCAGGGCCGAGCATGGGATGCTCTTCATTGTAGATATAATGGTGATTTTGTTGACTTTGGAATTCAGCTAAATTGATGGCTTGCTGAATGTACTGAGCAAAATCTCCACCCCAGTCGTGCGTTTCCCTATGGTTGATCCACAGCAGAGGAAGAAGGATAAGGCCAAGAGCCAGGTAATCGCGGATATTCTTCCAATTAAGCATGCTTCAAACATAATTATTTGCGAATCTTGTTACATTAGACACATGTGGAAAGAAGAAAACAATAAACTCGTTCGTACATTCGAATTCTCAAATTTCATTGAAGCCTGGGCCTTTATGTCGAAGGTAGCCATCACTGCTGAAAAAATGAATCATCACCCAAATTGGACCAATGTTTACAATAAGGTTGAGATCAGCTTGAGTACCCATGATGAAGGTGATGTTGTTACGGAAAAGGATCGGAAATTGGCTGAAGCGATCGATCAGCTCTTCCCCTAATGGTTCAATGCGGATAAACTTTGATGGTATGTATGTCTAAGGCTTGACCAATCAAAACGAACCAGGTCTTTAGCGTCAAATTGTTGTTTAAGTCCAGCAAAGCCCTTGATCGCTTCCCGCAGTCGATCCTTAAATGCACCAGGCTCGTACAAACTGAAGCTTTTTTCAAATAATTCTGGAAATGCAAGACGATTTGGTAGGACTGGAAAAGCGCCACAATAAACGGCTTCAACTACTGAAATCCCAAAAAAATCCTGATTTGAGGTGACCGGTAAGATGTCTGATCGTTTGAGCCATTGAGCATATTCATCAAAACTTTGGGCATAGCCAAATTGGATGATCTCTTCCTTCAGGACTTCCTTTGCCTTTTCGAAAACCTCAGGCACAGTAGCATAACGTTCTCCTAAAATGATCAGCTCAAATTCTAGCCCCTCCTCTTTAAGCTCTATGAGGCTGTCGAAGAATTCTTCTGGATTCTTGTCGTGTTCCCAACGGTGATTCCACAAAATAGACGGAACTTTATTCTGTTTTCTTTCAAAAGCGTCAAAGCGTTTAAGATCCAGGCCTAATGGAAGAAGCTCTGATTTGTTCCGAATACTCTTGATGCTATCGAGGTTTCGATGGTCGGGGTAAAATCGCAACATCAACTCAAGTCCTTCAAGAAAGCTATTCATGTTGTACTCCGAGTTGAAATAGACACGATCTGCGCACAGTGCGGAAGAGTAGTTGATGAAAGCATAATGCAGGTCACGCCCATCTTTGGCATCGCGATCTCCTTCTTGCCAGGGGTAGGCCAACTGGTTTTCGTGAAAATAGATCGCTGCTGGAAGGTTCATACTTTTTTGGCGGGTCAGGCTCAGAAAGGTCGAAAGATCAAGCATGTCAGTGGCTAAGATCAGATCAGCATCAAAATCGGCATTGTTGTACTCTTTGGCCAGGGTCACAGCTCCACCGTGCATTCGCCATTTCCAATAGGCATCTTTAAGTGAAAAAATACACGTATTAAAATCTAAATGAGACTGAAAGCCTTTAGCCCAGGCCTTGTGAGAACCTCCGTAAAAGGCTTCTATCAGGGCGACTTTCAAGGGTCAATAAGGCTTTCTACTTCGGTTTCCAGGCGCACAAGTTCGCCATCCCTGAGTACCGGAATCACTTCAGTTTTATCGACCTGCAGACTGTACTTGATATCCTCTTTAAGGTTTAGATCTGCCAGGCGCTTTCGGTGTGAGGAATTTCTCAAGAATACCTGAGGGTCTTCTTCGCCTAATAAATAAAGGTGACGAGCAGCTAGAGCGGCATCGCTATAATGTTCATCGAAGCTCGGATGCTCAAAGAGTCGGTCCACCACCGCACCGGCGAACATGCTATCCTCTAGATTGATGCGCCCCTTCCAGCCTGAACAGAGTAATAGGATATCCTGATCCTGCTCAGCAAGCCAATTGCAAAGCGCAGATATATTGGTGAAGGCACCAATGACCACCATATGATTGTCTTTCGCTAATTCAATCGCCCGAGTGCCATTTGTGGTGGTGATCACCACCGGCTGATTCTTAATTCTCGGATCGGTATAGCTGTACGGAGAGTTGCCAAAGTCGAAGCCATCCAATTTCTGACCATTTCTTTCAGCCCCTACAAGAAAACCCTTCTTTTTGTATTCGTTCGCCTTTTCAACGCTATCAACAGGGATCACTTTTTCTACTCCAAACTCAAAAGCTGTGCATATCGCGGAGGTGGCCCGCAAAATATCAATGACCACCACAATACTGTTCTTTTGATCACAGAGTTCGTAAAGATTGGGGGAAAGACAAACGTCTACTTGCGGCATTCGACTAATTTATTTTAAAAAAGGGACTTTTACCACTTTCGCCTTCAAAGACTTTTTGCGAACTGCGATATAGATCTCTGAGTCGACCTTGTTGTGGGGTAGGTTGACATAGCCCATTCCTATACCTTGTTTTAATGAGGGAGACATCGTTCCACTTGTCACGTGTCCGATCTTATTCCCTTCAGCATCAGTGATCTCATAACCCTGACGAGGAATACCACGATCGATCATTTCAAAACCAACCAGCTTGCGTGAAACGCCTTCTTCTTTTTGCTTGAGCAGATGATCCTTATCGATAAAGTCTTTGGTGAATTTAGTGATCCACCCTAATCCTGCTTCAATCGGTGAAGTAGTGTCGTCTATATCATTTCCATAGAGGCAGAATCCCATTTCGAGTCTTAAGGTATCCCTTGCAGCCAGGCCTATGGGCTGAATGTCAAAACCAGCTCCCGCTTCCATTACTTTATCAAACACAGTCTTGATGTCCTTATTAGCGACATAGATCTCAAATCCTCCAGCACCCGTATATCCTGTTGCAGAGATAATGACATCATCAACTCCAGCGAATTTTCCTTTTTCAAAAGTGTAGTACTTCATTTCACCGAGATTCACCTCGGTGAGACCTTGCATGGCTTCAGCAGCATTTGGACCCTGAACAGCGAGCAGTGAGATCTCATCAGAACGATTCTCCATCTCTACGCCCATATCATTGTGAGAACTGATCCAATCCCAATCCTTATCGATATTACTGGCGTTTACCACGAGCATATATTCATTCTCAGCCATGCGATAGATCAGAAGATCATCCACAATCCCACCTTTTCCATTTGGAAAGCATGAATACTGCACTTTTCCGTCAAAAAGTTTAGCGGCATCATTGCTACATACCTTCTGAATAAGGTCTAGAGCTTTATCGCCACGCAAAAAGAACTCTCCCATATGTGAGACATCAAACACGCCTACAGAAGACCTTACACAAAGGTGTTCTTCATTCACTCCTGCATACTGAATGGGCATATTGTATCCGGCAAATGGAACCATCTTGGCACCCAAGGCCTCATGGGTAGATTTTAAGGCAATGTCTTTCATCTCGATAAAATTTGTGCAAATGTAAAATAAGTACTTTCCTAGCGGCAGCGACACGGAATAAAGCTTTTGGGCTTTAAACTATCTTTGCTTTGTGATCTTTCGCAAAGACAATACACCATCCTGGATCATTTTCCTCATCGACCTGGGAATTATTTTTGTGACCCTGAGTGTAGGATACCTTCTGCGGTTTAATTTCAACATCCCCCCAGAGTATTACATGACCTTCAAGTACGTATTCCCAATTGTGTTGGGGATTCGCGCATTTAGCTTCTACCTCGGGAAAACTTACACGGGCATCATAAGATACACCAGTAGCAAGGATACCGAGCGGATCTTTATTGTGGTTTCTTTAGGTACCCTGGTCATTGGCCTGCTGAACATTCTAAATTATTTTTTTGGTGATGGGTCCTTTCTTGTGCCCTTATCTGTGCTCATCATTGAGTACCTCGCCTCCATGTTTGCGCTGGTCTCGTTCCGCATAGCGGTGAAGTTGATATACTTTGAGATCAAGAACAGTTCTTCTCAAAAAAGGAACCTGATCATCTTCGGGGCAGGAGAAAGTGGAGTGATCACTAAAAGAACGCTCGATAGAGTGAGCGCTACAAAGCAGAATGTGGTTGCATTCATCGATGACAACCCTACCAAAGTAGGGAAGAAGATCGAGGGGATCAAGATCTACGCTAAAAGTGATTTTGAGAGTTTGATCGAGAAGCATGATGTTGACTCTCTGATCATCTCAATACAGAATTTAAGTCGGGCTAAGAAGGATGAGATCGTTGATATGGCGCTGAAGTTCAAGGTTCAGGTCTTGAATGTTCCAGCAGCTTCTTCCTGGGTGAATGGAGAACTCAGTTATCGTCAGATCCAAAAAGTGAAGATCGAAGACCTTTTGGGTCGTGAAGAGATCAAACTGGATGTAAAGGATATCCGAGCGCAGCTTTTTCAGAAGGTGGTTTTGGTTACGGGTGCTGCAGGGTCTATTGGAAGTGAGATCGCCAGACAAGTGGCTTCGTATTCTCCTGCAAAGCTCATTCTGCTGGATCAGGCAGAGAGTCCTCTATACGAACTTCAGATCGAGATCGAAGAGAGTTACGGAAGTAATTTCGCCGAAATGGTGGTTGGCGATGTCCGCAGTGAATACAGGATGCGTCAGGTATTCAATACTTTTCAGCCAGAGATTGTCTATCACGCTGCTGCTTACAAGCACGTGCCTATGATGGAGGAAAACCCTTCTGAGGCGGTGAGAACAAATATTTTGGGCACAAAGGTTTGCGTTGATCTATCTGATGAGTTCAAAGTGGAGAATTTTGTTTTCATCTCAACAGATAAGGCCGTGAATCCAACAAATGTCATGGGCGCCAGCAAGCGTGTGGCAGAGATCTATGCTCAGGCTAAGAATCAGGTAAGCAATACCCGATACATCACCACGCGCTTTGGAAATGTACTCGGTTCAAATGGCTCGGTCATTCCATTGTTCAAGCGACAAATCGAAAAGGGAGGGCCAATAACCGTGTCCCATCCCGAGATCACACGTTATTTTATGACCATACCAGAGGCCTGCCAGTTAGTACTCGAGGCTGGTATGATGGGTCAGGGTGGAGAGGTCTTCATCTTTGATATGGGTCCTTCCGTTAAGATCGCCGACCTAGCCAAAAAAATGGTGAAGCTATCTGGGCTCGAACTTGGGAAGGACATTCACATCAAATATGTTGGCCTTAGGCCAGGGGAGAAGTTGTTTGAAGAATTAATGGCCGATAAAGAGAATCACCTCAATACGCATCATCCACAGATCATGATCGGTAAGGTAACGGAGTATCCCTACGATTCCGTTAACGCGACAATTGAGGAGCTCGACCGTATGCATCAGCAACTGAATAACCCTCGATTGGTTAAGAAGATCAAGGAAATTGTCCCAGAGTACAAAAGCAAGAATTCAGTTTACGAAAAGCTGGATAAGCGAAGCACACCCAAGAAAGCACTGAAAAACTAGCCGTGCATATATTCTTTCTCTCCGTATTTCGCAATAACACTCGCCTCAAAGCTTAAAAAGTCTTTCCAGACCTTGTCGACATCGATCTCCGGACTTCCATATTTTTTGGCGAATTGCAAGAACATGGAGTAATGATTTGCCTCACTTTTCATGAGTTTATGGTAGAAGTCAGACAATGCTTTGTCCTCGATATTTTCAGAAAGCACTCTGAATCTTTCGCAGCTTCTGGCCTCTATCATCGCCGCCAGCAGTAATTTGTTGATGAGGTTCTGTTTTCTGCTACCACCTTTGTCAAAGAAGCCTTGAAGATCACGTACGTACTCATCTTTGCGCTCTCTGCCTAAGCTCAATCCGCGTTCTTTGAGCCGGTCCATCACCATCTGAAAATGCTCCATCTCTTCGCGCGCTAACTCGGCCATAGCATCTACCAGGTCTGTATACTCCGGAAATTGGACGATCAAGGAGATCGCTGAGGAAGCAGCTTTTTGTTCGCAATACGCATGATCGGTCAGGATCTCTTCAATATTGTCCTCTGCGATCTTGGCCCAACGCGGGTCGGTTGGCAGTTTTAAGTTGAACATTTCAAAAGAATTTTCGCCAAAGGTAAAAGAGAATTCTTCGTACTTTGTCGCAGATGAAGGTCATTGCCCATCGCGGATGGTCGGCCATTGCGCCGGAGAATACGGAGATCGCCATTGAAAAAGCCATTGAGCTAGGCGTAGATATGATTGAGATCGATGTGAGACGCACCATCGACAATAAGTTGGTCGTATTTCACGATGCGAAACTGAGTCGCACGACCTCTGACAGGGGAATGGTTCGCAGAAAGACCTGGGCACAGCTCAAAAGTCTTGAACACAGCTCCTGGTTTGATATCAAACTTCCAGCTCAACGCATCTTGCGCCTGGAGGAGGTATTGGAAATGGTCAAGGGTAAAACCCGATTGATGATCGAAGTGAAGGTGGACAAGAAAGATCATTTTGATCATTGTACCCCAAAGTTGATCAAGGCGATAAAAAAGGCGAATGCCGAATCTGAGGTTTGTATCTCTTCTTTCCGCACTGAGCTTTTGGAAAAGATCCATTTTGAGGCACCAGAGCTCGAGCTTCACAAGTTATTGGTCTTTAAGATCCCACTCTCGCCATTTTACTTTGATGAAAAGATCACCCGTGGTGAGATCTTCAAAGAGCCATACTTAAGCGCGATAAATCTTGATTATCGCTATGTGACAACCCCATTGATCCAGTACTTAAGAAAACAGAACAAAGAAATCTACAGTTGGACAGCCAACAAAAAACGTCCCATGAAGCGCCTGATCCGCATGGGAGTAGATGGCATCATTACTAACTATCCCTCAATTCTTAGAAAGCTCATAGATGAGCATAAGGATGAGGAGGAGTGATAGGTAAGCTACAAGCTGCAAGTCACAAGCTGCAAGCATTTTGAAGCGCAGAATGCTTGCCCTGAACCAGTCGAAGGATAAAATGCCTAGCTCCGCTACTCCTTCGAAGTAAATCTACGGAGTAGGAGCCGCAGCTTGGCATTGGCGAATAGAATTATGAATGCTGTGCTCCGCTATAGCTACGCGACATCGAGTAGAAGTGGCCTGGCGGCAATGAAGCTACTGGTCTTCGAGTGCCCCGAGACTTCGGGGTGTATCGAGAAGATATCAGAATCACAGAAGGTATTCATCATTCTACAATTTTGGAAACTTGTATCTCTTGTTTCTTGTTTCTTGTCTCTTTTCTCTTTTCTCGTGTCTCGTGTCTTGCGTCTCGTGTCTCGCGTCTCGTGTCTCATGTCTTGAAGCCATCTCCCAATTTTTCCTAACTTTAGAGTCCAATCAACTTAAAATCAACACTATTATGAAAAACTCAATCAATATTTTTGGAATAAAAATGGGGGGGTAGTTCTTCTGAACCTCTTGTTATCAATGCCTTTCAGTAGTTTGAAAGCACAAAACCAAAGTTCAAATCAAAGCGAGTTCAGAATAAATTCAGAAAAACTAAACGCTGGTATTTATGCCTATGCACTATTGGTAGATGGTGTATCGCTTGATACAAGAACTATGGTTGTTTCCAAATAAACTACCTATGCATGGTGTTATGATTCTGAGGCAAAGTCTATTGTTGACTTTGCTTCAGTTAATATTTATTACGAATATTTACGCCCAGGCACTCGAGGCCAATCATTGGTATTTCGGATATGGATCTGGTTTGAGATTCTTTCCAAATGGTCCTCAGCCAGAGCTAAATGGCATTCATAGAGCAACAGATGGGGTAGCAAGTGTGTCAGACTCCAAAGGAAATTTGCTTTTCTACTCGGACAGAAGAAATATTTATAATAATGCACATGATACAATGGAAAATGGTTCAAACAAGCTATTTTCTTATCAAAGTTTGATCGTTAAACATCCGAAAATAGATCATATTTATTGGCTATTTACAGTAGAGCGGTTTATTCCCATAGGACTCGGATCAAGCATTTGCTCATATTATGAAATTAATATGCGGAATAACGCAGGTCTTGGTGAAGTTACTCATTCTGGAAGTTTTCAGGATACATTGGATGATGCTGGAATAAGTGTATTTGATCATGCAAATGGCATTGATAAGTGGTTGGTATTTAAGGATTACAACTCGGAGTCATTCATATCATACTGCATTTCTAGAAATGGAATTGATTTTACTTCGAGGATCAAATCGAGATTTGGCGAAAAAGACACCAACGCATTGTGTAGATTAAAATCATCACCAAATAGTGAATATTTGTGTGTGGTCTTTAGCCACCCACGAAATAGCTTAAACTTATATAAGTTCGACAAGTCAAGTGGTAAGTTTACCTCTGAAGTCTTCAGCACACCAGACCAAGCTGCTCTGCCTAATTCTGTTGTTTCTTCAGCATTTTCGCCTAATAGTCATGTTTTATTCATTTCATATTTAAACAAGCTCTTAGCTTTTGAATTGAGCTCAGAAGATTCAACAATTATTAGCTCTTCAGTAGAGGTAATAGATTCAAATGATTTTAGGGTAGATTATTATCGCGATCTCCAATTGGGCATAGATGGAAATTTATACTTTATAAATGGCTCTAGATCGGCTCAGGCATCAAGGAAAATCTCAAGAATATTATGTCCAGATAAAGTGTTTTCTGAAGTGTTGTTAGAGGATACCATTATTGGGCCATTAGGAGTGCATATAGGAAGTTTCCTCCCCACCCTCAACCAAACATTGTATGTAAACACGCACAAATTGCAGGCACAGAGTACTGAAGACACTTTGTTGTGTAGTTCTGATAGCACCCAGTTAGTGGCTTATGGCGCCGGAGCAGATCAGTTTGTTTGGGAACCAGCCAATGGGCTTTCCTGCACCAATTGCTCTTCTCCAAAAGCCTCACCTGATACAAGTACCACTTATCGGGTGATCGGTATTGCATCTGCCTGTACGCAAGACGATTTTGATACGGCCTATGTAAGGGTGAATGTGATCCCAGAAAAAGGACAAACATCCATCACTGGCGATTCTCTCTTTTGTGAAGGCGATAGTGTGATCTTACGTGGGCCCTTTGGTTTTGATCAGTATGAATGGTTGAATGATAGCACGCGCAGTCCTTCAAACTTTGTGAGCGATACCGGAAGGATACAATTGGCCATATCCAACAAATGTTATGCTGATACCCTATCCAAAACAATACAATATCACCCAAGCTTAGAATACGACTTTCCACAGGACCAAACATTGTGCGCAAAGGAGCTTCCCATCACCCTGCAAGCGAGTAGTAACTATGACCTATTGATCAATGGCAAGGAAGATAGCCTGATAGCAGTCACATCACCAGCTCAAGTGCTTTTTGAAGCTGTAGGTCCATGCAGCCAGGCGAGCAAAATAGTGCTTGTGGATAGCATAGATCTGGGTCCAATTAAAGACTGGGAAAAAGACAGTTTAGAGAAAGATGCAAGGATGAACACAAGCGCTGATCTATACTTTCGATCAAGTACAGGTGAATGGCAAA
>CBFHWY010000063.1:0-16159 GCA_965659675.1 Salibacteraceae bacterium
AAAAAGTAATGGAGTCCAGAAACATCTGTTCATTGCTATTGAGTATGATCATCGATGGATCGGTTTGGGGGTTTGGAGAACAACCGCCTTGTCCTGTTATTAAGAATTGGGCAACAGCTATGGGCCTATTGCTGAGGTATTCAGCGGCAAAAGTTAATGTATCATCATAAAACTGACCGGCAGAGAGCTGAGCTACAAGCGTACCGTTTCTGAATATCTCCGTGCTGTCCTGGTCGGCTATAACTCGATAATAATCTTTAAACACGGTGTTAGTTGGAACCACCAAGTATTCCTTACCCCAGGTTGCCACAGGAAACATTTGTTCATAGAGCGGATCAGAATTTGGTCGGCAGACCACTGTGCTCCATTCGTTTCCTCCGAATACTGAAACACTTTGCCGAGGGTCAACCGTCTCAATCAGGCTTCCTGTGAGATCATCTTGCGCTGAGTCTGCTTGCGCCTGATAGATGGTATATGGAGGTATTTTTACCCTGTAGGGAATACCTGCGTTCCTACCCCCTCTAATATCTGCCGAAGGAGTGATTTCAACTTCAACCGTATCATTGGATGTGACAATTGCAAATTCCGACTGGTAGAGAATGTTATTCTTTATCTCAGACTGATAGCTTATAACCCGATATCTGCTACCAACGGCCGTTGTTGGTAAAACTAAACTAGCTTCATGTCTGAACTGTCGATACATCAATGCATAGACAACCACATCATTACTGGCTCTGACACGAATGGCCCTTGGAACAAGAGTATCAGAACCACGGACAAAAGCAAGGTTTGACGGTATATCAACCCTGCTTATGGAGCCAGGGCTGACAGAAAAGCTCCTACTAAAACCAGTGCCTGGAATATCCACTGTACCAGTTGCATTATTTGAACCAGAAATGTTTATCCAAAAAACAACATCTGTACTATCAACCGTTTCCGTAAATGCCAAAACAAAGTCTGTACCCGCATTGGTAATGGATTGCCCTCTGAGAGCGAAAACGCTCACAAATAACAATATGGTCAACAGAAAGCGGGTTTTCAAGTGGATAGAATTAGCGTAACAAAAGTAAGATACTTTAATCCGAGTTGAATTCATGGAATCCTTACTGTTCAACTCTGAATTGTTAATCAAATGGGCCTATGCTTTATTCTATATTTGGCCTTTACAACTGAGTTAGATGAATATTTCAGGAATAAAAGAGCATTTAATTGTAATAGGAGTATTTATAGCGATCGGACTCGCGTATTTTAGCCCTGTTCTGAAAGGAAAAGTTCTCGCCCAACACGATGTGGTTCAGTCTAAAGCCATGGCAAAAGAGATCACTGATCGCTATTATGACGAGGGGAAAGTAACACGGTGGACCGGCCGCATGTTCAGCGGTATGCCAGCAGATCAGATCTGGTCGGCCTATCCAAACAACATAGGAGGTTATGTACTACGTGCTTTCAAGTGGGTCTTTCCACGACCATTGAATGTCCTTCTGCTATACATGATCGGAATCTACATCTTGCTGATATCCGTTGGTTGCAGCTCCTGGTTAAGTGCTATTGGCGCTCTTGCTTTTGCCTTTTCCACCTACAATATCACGATCATAGAAGCCGGACACTTGAGTAAAGTAAAAGCGCTCGCTTTAATTGGCCCTATACTCGCTGGTATATGGTTTGTCTTTAAACAAAAGTACTGGCGGGGACTTGCATTGATCTCTATTTTTCTTGCACTGCAGATCAGGTCTAACCACGTTCAGATCACTTACTATATGGTACTTGTGATCGCTATTTGGGCTATCTATGAACTGATCATGGCTGTAAAAAACAAAAGTTTACCCGAGACCATTAAGGCAGGTCTGATCATCCTGGCGGCCTTCATTATAGGGATTATTCCCAACACATCCATGCTTTGGTCTACCTATGAGTATTCGAAAGAAACCATAAGAGGTGAACAGGAATTGTCCGAGAAAAAGATCGATGGAAATGGACTCGATAAGGATTATGCACTCAGCTGGAGTTACGGAAAAGCCGAAACTTTTAGTTTGATTATTCCAAGGTTCAGTGGTGGAGCTTCGTCAGAGGCTTTAGATGAATCGTCAGCTACCTATGAGGCTTTGACCGATCTTGGAGTGCAACGTCGACAAGCTTCACAATTCATTAAACAAATGCCAACCTATTGGGGTGCTCAACCCTTTACCAGTGGTCCAGCTTATTTTGGCGCGATCATCATCTTTCTCGCGGTCTTAGGCTTATTTGTGATAAAAAGTCCCGCTAAGTGGTGGCTGCTTGCCAGTTTCTTGTTCTGCCTCTTCTTATCCTGGGGAAAGAACCTACAATGGTTCTACGATATATTCTGGAACACCCTGCCAATGTTCAACAAGTTCAGGTCACCAACTATGATCATTGCGGTTGGGAACGTCAGTGTGATCTGGTTAGCAATATGGGGGCTCAAGACTATCAGTGACGATGCGATTTGGAAAAAATGGAAAAAGCCATTTCTGCAGTCTTTGGGAGTAGCCGGTGGCTTTTGTTTGCTTATGACACTGATCGGTCCTTCCATGTTCGATTTTCAAGGGCCGAAAGACGAGCAATTCCGTCAGCAAATGGTTCAAATGAGTAATAGCGAAGCATTCGGAAACGCTGTATTAGCAGGTATTACAGATGATCGAGCCGCAATGATGCGCTCTGATGCCCTGCGGTCATTGGTGTTCATAGTGCTTAGTGGTGGTTTGATCATTCTATTGTTAATGCAAAGAATAAAAGCCCAGGTATTTGCAATGATCATGTCATTACTTGTGCTGATCGATATGTGGCCAATCGCTGCCAATTATCTTAATAAGGATGATTTTGTGAGAGAAACGAATCGGGAGTCAATGTATAACCCGACACCAGCGGATCAGGTCGTCCTTGCAGATAAGGATGAGCATTTCAGGGTCCTAAATCTTGCTGTAAACACCTTCAATGACGCCTTACCCTCATATCATTACAAAACCATCGGAGGCTATCATGCCGCCAAACTGAAACGCTATCAGGATCTGATCGAGAGGCATATTAGGCCAGAGATGGGGAAGCTCAAAAATGGTTTTGAGAATACTCCTGTGCTAAACATGCTCAACACGAAATATCTGGTTACCTCAAAATCGCAGGACGGTGTTTTTAAAAACGATCGCTGTTTGGGTGAGGCCTGGTTTGTAGATGCTTTTAAATATGTCGAGAATGCGGATAAGGAGATTGAAGCTCTTTATGGATTTAACCCAAAGACCACCGCGGTGATCGATGATGATCTTAAATCATACATGGAAGGTTTTAAGCCTGGTAATGATCCAAGAAGAGGTATCGCTTTCACCGCCTATCAACCCGATGAGATCAGCTATACCAGTAGATCAAGCCAGGAACAGTTTGCGGTATTTAGCGAGGTTTATTATAAAGGAAATGAAGACTGGAAAGCCTATATCGACGGTGAAGAGACTGAATTCATTCGGGTGAACTATGTTTTACGCGGAATGAGAATTCCCGCAGGAGAACATAAGATCGTGTTTAAGTTCAAACCCAGGGCATACTTCATGGGTGAAACGATCTCATTGATCGGAAGCATCCTGCTTATTCTTGTAACTCTGGGTTACTTCTTTAAAGATCGACTTCCCTTTGGCAAAAAGGAAGTTCCTGTAAAATCAGAGGATTAGTACTTCTTTGACCTGAAGATGGCTCTCAGAATAATGACCATGTGATTCCAAAGATTTGGAAGGAATCCATAGTGTCTGGCTAGGATCTTATATCGGTCATTCCATGATTTGATCAAATTCTTTTTTGAGAATCCACCCATAAGATACCTCGATAGGATTTGATCCGTATTCACAATTCTTTTGGCATTCTTTAAGGACTTGATCACCCAGTCGATGTCAGCTGAATAAGGATGATCAAGAATATATTCTGGAGCGAGGTCTCTTTTTACCAATATACTTTGATGGCAAACGACCATTCCAAGCTTCAAACTGCGCCAGCTTAAGTCTTTTGGTAGTTTTTGAGTGGTGACTTCTGACCTCAGCCCCCATTCTTTTCCATCTTCATCGAACAAGAGTGTTTCACCAAAGTAGATGTCAGCTTCACGACCTGCTTTTGAAACCAAATTCTTCACAGTATCCTTGTCGTAAATAAGATCTCCAGCATTCATGAACCACAAGTAATCACCCTTTGCCAGTGAAAGTCCTTTATTCATTGCGTCATACAATCCCTTATCCGGCTCAGAACGCCAAAATCCGATCTTATCGTCATTCTCCTGAATAAGCTCCAGAGTTCCATCGCTCGACCCTCCATCTACCACTATGTATTCGATATTGTCATAGCTCTGCTCAAATACCGATCTGAAGGTTGCCTGGAGGTCTTTTTTTCTATTGTACACAATCGTGATGACCGAAACGATAGGTCTTTCCTTTGAAGACGTAAAAGCTAATCCTCTGGTTCTCTTTCCTCCTTCTACCATGATGCCAGGAGTTTTTGGTAATGGGCAAAGTACTGTTTGACCACCACTTCTTCAGCGTATTTTTCCTCAACCCTCTTTCGAGCTTTAGCGCCCATCTCCTTTTTATTTGGATTATCGAGAAATCGTTGAATCGCATCTTTAAATGAACTTACCGAAGCTTTTTCGGCAAGATAACCAGTGACCTCATCTTCGATCATTTCAGGGATACCTCCCGTTTTAAAGCCAACAACCGGACAACTACAAGACATGGCTTCCATGATCGTGTTAGGCAGGTTATCCTGTAAACTAGGCACGATCATAAGATCACTTTCACTGTAAAGTTCCGGCATATTTGATGGTCTTATGGACCCAAGCAGACTGTAGCTCAGCTTGAGGTCAAAGGAATCTATAGCCTCACCTTTTCCAACCACAAGTAAATTTAAGTGCTCAAGTAGCTCTGCTGGAAGTTCTGAAAGAGCATCAACAAGATATTGAAAGCCTTTCCGCGGGTCTGAAATATTGAAGGCTCCAAAGAGAATGTTGAGTTTGCCCTCTTTTGAATATTGTCGCTTCTTGATCTCTTTTCTGGAAAAAAAACTGGTGTCAATAGGATTTGGAATAGCTTCTACAGGAAATTCTTTGAGTAAAGAACTTTCCTTTGCAAGTCCACAAAGCCATTGGCTACAGGTCACAAAATCCAATCGCTGATAGCTAAGCTTCTTCTTTTTCCAAAGTTGATGCGAGAGATCTCTTGGCCCTGGCTTACTCAACATTTCTGAATGACCAGACTCATTCTTATACGACTCTGATTCTGTATAGTGCTCCCCACCTGTGAATGCCCACATATCATGTAAGGTCCACATCACTGGTTTATTCAGCTGTTGCAAATGGGCGATCTCGTCAATACTCACAAAGCCCTGATTGATCCAATGAAGATGAATGATATCGGCCTGCTTTACTAATTTGTGATCCCTTAACTTCTGCCCCGTATTAGCGATTGAAAACTGAAATCTAACACTCGGATCTTTCTCTTTCTGCATAAAGAGCAATCGTTCCCAGGCTTCATCCCACTTATTCATTAATGAAGCCAGAAATCCAGAACGCGATTGTACGACCCAATTCTCTTCGCTGGTCTTTTCCCTGACAAGCAAATGAACTTCAGCCTCAGTATGCTTTTTTAGTGCAGAAGCTAACCTGAAAGCAGCGATTGCCGCCCCACCCTTTTGATCGTAAGTACTTAGTATTAGGATTCTCATCCGATATTTCGAAGACTCTCTTCAAAGATGCTCAGACTTTTCTGAATAGCCGAATCATCCGGTTTAAATAGCTTCTTATCATGAGAAAGATCATCGAATGGGATGGGCTTATCTTGCTGTAAGTTCACGTATCGATCGTTGTAAAAAGACTCATGATCAACCACCGACAAAAAGCCTGAGATCTTACCAATATCAGGTTCAGTGTAATCCAGGATATAATTATTCCCATTCAGCATGGTTTGGAAGATCACCGAGTGAAACCTCATTCCAACGCAGGCCTGCGCTTCCTGGAATTCAAGCATGGTTTCGAATAAACTAAGCGGCTCGTTTTGGATCTTGATCCCTTCAATGTCTTTGGAAAAACGCAAATGATTCATGAATGCCCTGTCGTCATTTCCAATATGGAAGTAATGCATGGGAATGAGGTGAATTTCTGTTCCTCCCAGGTTTTCATGCAAGCTCTTAAGCCACTTTGCAAGCTTATCATTCACTTTCGAACCGATGTCTGTTTTGGCGTATTCAGCAGGAAATGAACGCAGGTTTATCGCCACATAAGGATCTGCACCCTCCCTGAAATGCCTGGCCTTCTTGAATCGATCCAAGGCTTTTATACTCGGATCCAATGCCACCCTGATCTTATCGCTGCAGCGAGCTGTTCTCTTTTCAGAGAGATTCTTCATGTAATCCAAAGAGCGGTCATCTCTCAGGATGATCTCATCGGCATATTTCATTATACCCCAAAGGGCTGGAGTGTGACGTTTTTTGAAAAGTGGTCCAACTCCACAACCGAAGACACGCGTTGCTTTTCCTTTTTTGGAGGCTCTTTTTAAAGCGTACTCGAGCATGAACAGGTCGTTGATATGCATCAAAGGACCCCCGCCTATCATCACGAGGTCTGCCCATTCGATCGCCGAATCAAGGTCCTTTCGACGCTTCGATTCGAATATCTCTCCTTTGAGCTCTTTGGATAGAAAGGAGTCATAGAATTCGGCATCTTCTGAGAAAGTACGCTTCGAGAAAAAGGGGAACAAGCTCCCTAGTTTAACCTCAAAATCATCGAATTCCGAGGCTAAAAAATCGAAAATTCCGGCAAGAATTGCCCGATCACCGAGGGTTTCGGTTCCATACCAACCTACGATGCAAACCTTCATGAAAAACGGGTATTAAAGTAGTAGCTGAGCCAGTAGAAACGCTGATGAATGATCTCCCTGAAGAACACCATAAGATTCTTTAATTCAGGCTTTCCGTTGTAATCGTGAATACATTCATTGCATTTGTCCTCCAGAATGGTAGATCGATATTTCAAATTCTTATTTCTAAAGAAGATATCCTCTCCCTTCTCTTCCCTTAAACTTCCGATCTTATCACTCTCAACAGCGCAGTAGTAAAGATCCCCTCGAGAGTCCATGGTGATTCCATCCTCCCTCCAATCACAACCCAGCAGGCGTTTGCGTTTCTCAGCGGTGAGAAAATAGAAAAGTGCAAAATACTTGAACTTGTCAATGAGTCTTTGAGCCTCATAATAACGTGAATGAAAGAATTCTGCACTGCTCTGCAGCGTGGAGTCCATGAGAACGGAAAACTGGTTGAGCAACTTGTTGCTTTCAATTCTTTTATTCTCGATCCCCACTCTATATTTGATATTAAAGTTGTTTTGCTTAGCGTATTCGTCCAGCTCGATCATGTGATCAACATTGTGTTGAATAACGGTGCAGCCAAGGTCAAAGGAATCGCAATAAAGATGTTTATTATCAATGATCTCCTTGATACTGTAATCGACCTTTCCAAATACTTTTTTCCCCCGAACAATGTCATGGATCTCACCATAGCCATCGAGTGAAATACTGACATGAAACTTCACTCCCTTTTCCTGGCACGCAGCATAGATCTCTTTCAGCACCGGAAAAAGTGGTTTGTGATTAAAGCCATGCGTAATGATGTTCAGGTACTGAAGTGATGGCAATTCCAACATGACCTTCGCGTACTCAGGTAATTTTTTTACCAGGGTTGGCTCACCTCCATTGATACCAAGCGCCCGCACTTTCTTGTAAATAGGGTCGCTTAGAAATTTTCTGAATTCATTCATGTCAAACTCGTTGGAGTAATCCATTTTCCAAATATTACACATCACACAACGTGAGTTACATAGATAGGTCATGGGTAACTGTACCACCTTAGGGTAGCGCTTTGACATCCCCGTTTGAGGAGACCACTTTGAGGTTACCACATACTTAACATCACGTAAGAATTTGAACAAGTTTGAATTGACATTCATATGTACAAAGTTAACAGCTCATCACTTTATAAGCCGAATGCGCCTCATAATGTTCAGAAGAAGTTCATTGAGGTCGTTTGAAAGCTTGAGGTAATAAACTAATGCAGCAAAGGATATCGCTATGATAGAGCTTCGAAGCACAATATCATAAACAGCATTATCAAGTGAAGGCGTATAGCTCAAAACAGCAAAATAAAGTATCAGCAAAACCAGAAGCTTCAAACTCTGCATAGTAAAAGGTTGGATCTTGTACTTTATAAAAATGAATATCAAAAGGATGGTATTCAGAAAGAATATTGAAATAAGAGTCGCGATTGCTGCTCCTTTAATTCCGTATTCAGGGATCAGCAAGAGGTTTGATCCTATGGCAAGGATACTGAGCAAAAAGATTGAGATCAGTGAAAAGCGATAGTATTTAGAATTGAGCAGGATTTGATTATTTATTCCAGTGGCAAGGTCATAAAGTTTAGTCACTCCAATGATCAACACCACCCACTTACCCATTCTGAAGATATCGCCTTTTGGCATAAGGTCGAACAGTGGATCCAGGTTGAACCAAACAAGCAGAAATAAACCTGCGCCAACGATCAACTGGTTGATGGATGTTCTTTTATATAAAGATTCAATCTCATCAATTCTATCATTGGCCAGATGTTCCGCTATGATCGGATTGCTGATCTGCATCAAAGCTCTTTTGGGCATTTCTATGATCGTAGCTATATAGAACATGGTTGAATAGATCCCCACCTCATCTAGTCCAGCAAGTGAACCGATCATAATGACATCTAACTTCCCAACTAATCCGCCTCCTACAGCTCCTATGGTGATGAAACCGGCATAGCTGGATACACTTATCAGATTTTGTTTTGATAAGAGGGCTTTGGACGGTCTTAATTTGATCTTCTCGAGTCGGTTCGAATAGATCAATAGAACAATGAATTGCAGTGAATAACTGACCAGTATTCCTATTAAGAGCTCATTAAAGTCAACCACCTTAAAGAAGTAGAGTAAAACAAGAACTCCAAGGCTCAGTCGAATGAAACCCTCTCGCATCAGGTTCGGCACAACGATCCTCTTGTTGGAGTGAGCAAAACGTTCAAAAAGATTAACGCTGATGATAATCAGTGTGAGGGGTAGAACAAACTCTATATAGTCAACGAATTTTGCGGATCTCTCGCTGTAAAAGGCACCGATCTCTTCCTGAAAAAAGAAAAAGAACAATGCAAATAACAGCATTCCCAACAGAGCGAAAATTGAAGACAATCCGAGCACCCCAGTGAGCTTGTCTCTGTCAGCAAGAGGTTTGTAGCGAATCAATATGTATGGCGCTCCAAGCTGAAAAAAAAGGGAGAAGAAAACAGCTGCTTCGATGATCAGTCTTACCACCCCGATCTGCTCCACTTCAAGACAGTAAGGCAATAGGAAGATAAGGTTCAAATAGGCAATGAATACCCCGAGATAGGTCACGATGGTACTCTTAAAACTCTGTCTTAGAATGATGCCCATTAATGCGAAAGTAATTCTATTGCCAATTCCATGTGCTTGTTTAGTACATTTGGCGACCAATAAACGCAATGGTACTGCCTTTTATTCTTCGAAAATTCCTGGTCCATCAATTCAATGGTCTCAGAAACCTGATACCCGACGCCAGTCTGAAAAAGAACAGAGCGCTTAAAGACAAGTACAAGGGTGAAACATGCTTTATCCTTGGAAGCGGACCTTCAATCAAAACTCAAGACCTCAAGAAGCTCAAAGGACAATATGTGATCACCCAAAATAACTTCCATGTTCACGAAGACATTGAAGCCTTAAATCCAATTGCTCATTGTATTGTACCTAAGTATCAAACCAAAGAATATGACTCAGACTGGCTGGAGTGGTTTGAGGACATGGACAAAAAACTGCCTGAGCAGACCCTCTATTTCATGGGCAAGAACACAAAATATATCGTGGATCAATTCCCGAACATCGCCAAAAAGACCTACTATCTTCAAACTGGTTTTAACCCTCTGTTTTTGAAGAAAGCCAAAGTGGACATCACTGGACGCATGATGAACATCCCGACAGCGATCACACAGTGCTTGACGCTTGCTCTTTATATGGGTTTCGATACGATCTACCTAAGTGGAATGGATCTCGATCAGATCTGTAGATTCAAAGACCGTGACAATATGCGTTTCTACGGTCACTCTCCCATCACGAGAAATGACCAGGAAAAGAGTATTGAAGACAGACAATTTTCTTCAGGCATAGCTTACTTCAATCGCTGGAATACCTGGATTCAGTTGAACCTAATTCGAGATTGGGCTTCACAGCGAAACAAAAAGATAATCAACATCACCAATGGCGGTCTTCTGGACATGTTTGAATACGACGATTTTAATGAAGTAGCCCAAAAGCTGTCAGCCAATTCTAAGTAATGAAAAAACTTTTTCGCCTTCTTTTCTTTTGGATGCCAAATTCAGCTTTCGGCAATTTCTATTTTGAATTAAAATCGGCCATTGGTCGCTTGATGCAATCAGACCTGAAGGTAGATCCTGAAGCCGAGAACTACATCAACCTTGGCTGCGGTTCAATTATCCATGAAGGCATGATAAACATCGATTTCTTCTTTGAGAAGGGAATTGATTATGGCGCTGATTTACGCTATCCATTGAGAATACCTTCAAATTCAATTGATGGAATCGTGTGTGAGCATACAATGGAGCACATTCTTTACAAGGATGATGCAAAGCTATTGAGCGAATGTCACAGGGTACTCAAACCCGGAGGAACCATCCGTATCATCTTGCCCGACATATCGAAGTTCATCAATGCCTATGCAAAAGGTGATCAGGAGTGGTTTGACCAGTGGGAAAAGATCTTTTTTCGGGACAGCCCAGACCCTTCCAGATCAAAACGCTCAATTAAATCCCCCATCCAGGCCTTGAGTTTTGTCATGCAGGAATATGGTCATATTTCAGCATGGGATATTCCTCTTATGACGAAGTTTCTTGAGGAAGCCGGATTTAAGGAAATTCAGGAATGTGAGCATAAAAAGGGCAGGGATGAAAATTTACTGATCGACACGGATGTCCCTGGTAGACTTTATGTTTCACTTTATATCGAAGCGAGCAAATGAGAAGTGTTTCCATCATCCCTGCAAGAGGGGGATCAAAAGGGATCCCAAGAAAGAATATCATCGACTTCAATGGTAAACCTTTGATCGCTCATAGCATCGAGCATGCACTTCAAGCTAATTCGGGCGGAAGAGTGATCGTTTCAACAGATGATGAGGAGATTGCATCCATCGCAAAAGATCATGGAGCTGAGGTTCCTTTCATGCGACCCAAAGAGCTCGCTGAAGATCAGGTGCTCGACCTGCCCGTGTTTGTGCACGCATTAAAATGGCTAAAGGATGAAGAGGGTTTCGACCCAGATGTTGTTGTTCATCTCCGACCCACCGCCCCATATCGCAAACCTGAGTGGATCGATGAAGCTGTTCAGCTACTCATTGATCATCCAGAGGCAGATTCTGTGCGATCAGTTTCAGAACCCGACAAACATCCATTTCGAATCTTCGAACTCGACTCACATGGTTTTCTTGATCCGATCATGAAACATCGCCACCCGGAACCCTACCTTCTTCGCCGACAAGATCTGCCGAAAATGTACTATTACAATTGTGTGATCGATGTGACCAGACCCGAGACGATCTTTCAAAAGGCTTCTATGACGGGCGATCGCTTGTTCCCATACATCATGAATCCAGATGACGTGATCGACATTGATTCAACTCGAGATTTGGAAGTAGCCAGAGCCCTTTTCGGCAAGTAGAAATTGTATTTTAGCCGATCATGAAGATTCTTATTGTTGGCGCCGGAATGTATGTTACCGGCAGGGATAATACCGGTCCAGGAACCATACTTTCCTCTATTGCTCAGTTTTCAAAGCAAAATCATATCCATGAAGTAGTGATCACTGCTCGTAAACCTGAGAATGAGGCGATCATTGACGAAACCAGATCGCGAATCAATCAAACCCTTGGGAGCGATCTAAAGATCTCATATCATCCAATACAGGGCAGTGCAGATATCAGCAATCTGCATGAAGTACACCATTTTGACGCTTCAGTGGTCTCTATTCCAGATCATCTTCACTTTGAGTACACGGCCGTATTGCTCCAATTGGGCATCCCTTGCCTGGTGGTAAAACCCCTTACCCCTACCCTGGAAGAGGCTAAACAGTTGATCCAGATCCAGGAAAATCATGATGTATATGCTGCGGTGGAGTTTCACAAACGTTGGGACGAAACCAACCTCATCACCAAACGTTACATTCAGGAAGCAAAGCTGGGTAAACTGCTCTATTACGAAGTCGGCTATAGCCAAAAGATCTCAATTCCAATGTCGACCTTCAAGTCATGGTCTGACCAAACGAATATCTTCCAATACCTCGGAGTGCACTATGTAGATCTTTTTTATTTCCTCAGTGATGGCTTTATTCCCATTAGATGTTCTGCCCTGGGAACAAATGGTATTCTAAAAGAAAATGGAATTGACACCTACGACTCTGTACACGTTATGCTTGAATGGGAGAACCCAAAAGATGAAACAGACAAAGTGGTGAGTGTGTATAACACAAATTGGATCGACCCCAATAAAACTTCGGCGATGAGCGATCAACGCTATAAACTTATCGGCACTAAAGGAAGGTTGGAGATCGATCAAAAACATAGAGGTGTTGAATACGTGAGTGACCTGGAAGGGGTTCAACATATCAATCCTTACTTCTCTGATCACCTCAGCTCCGAATCTGGAGGCGTTGAATTTCAGGGTTACGGCCATAAGAGCATAAGCTGCTTCTTTAAGGATATTCTTGACCTAAAAGCTGGAAAGATCACTCGACAGCAACTTCATGATCTTCGTCCAGACCTAAAACACAGTGCGGTATCAACCGCCGTTGTTGAAGCTGTGAATGAGAGTTTAAGCAAGGACGGTACCTGGACCCCAGTTAAAAAAGTACTCTTATGAGATTATTGGATCACACAAAACTCAAGGAGCAAATGCTCCGTTCGTTCAAAGAAATTGGTCTTTGCGAAGACTCTGCTCACCACGCTATTGAGTCGATGGTTCAAACCTCCCTGAGAGGAGTTGACTCCCACGGGATCAATCTTTTCCCTCATTACTGCAGAGCCATCAAATCAGGAAGAATAAACGCTGACCCTCAACTTAGTGTAGAGCAAAGCTCACCAAGTGTTGGTATTCTTGACTCGCATGATGCTATTGGGCATCACGCAGGTTCTGTGGCCATACAGGCAGCCATAGAAATGGCCAAAGAGCAAGGTATGGCTGCTGTGAGTGCAAGAAACTCCAGTCATTTTGGCGCTGCTGCCTATTTTGCTCTACAGGCTGCTGAAAAGGATATGATCGGAATGGCCTTTACCAATGCCGATGCTCTTGTAAAGGCAACCGGTAGTAAAGAGGCTTTCTTCGGCACCAACCCGATCTGTTTGACAGCTCCCCTGGCAGGTGAAGCTCCATTTTGTTTGGATATGGCTACCTCGCTAGTTTCTTGGAACAAGATCAAGAACTACCGACGTGAAGATTCAGCTATCCCCGATCATTGGGCCTTTGATGGAGAAGGCCAGCCAGTCACCAACCCTCATGATGCTCGCAGCCTGGCACCAGCCGGAATCTATAAAGGCTTTGGTCTTGGTATGATGGTTGACATCTTTTGTGCGGTGCTTGCAGATGGCCTGATCTCAAAAGACATTATGCCCATGTTCACTTCTCCCATTGAAGCACAAAGGAAGGTCAGCCACTTCTTTATGGTGATCGACCCTGAGAAGTTTCTTCCAATATCAAACTTCAAGAATAAAATGCAGGATATGGTAGATCGGATTCGAGAGCTGCCAAGATTGAATGAAGCTCAAGAGGTCATGGTTCCCGGTGATCCAGAAAAGAAAAGTTTGAGCAAAAGAGAAAAAGAAGGAATTCCCATACTCGATGTGGTTTTTCAAGAGTATCTCGAAGTATCTACTGACTTTAACAATGTGATCAAGGCTTGAAAAAACTCGTCGATGTCGTTAATCTGAATGCAGATGCCTCATGTTTAGAGTCTGCTCAATGGATCGCCCAGCTTGAAGGCGGAAAAAGCTCCGTGTTGTTCGAGTGGCTCAACCAATATGTTCGCTTTAAAAAGAAGGTTGTCCTTGGTATTCCTGGAGCAAGTCTGGCAGACATTGCAGCCTACAACCCAGAAGCGATCGAACTCGTCAAAGCTCATGGGGATATCTTTGAAGTCATTGTCAGACCATTTGCACATGACAATGCCTTGCTTCGCACGCGTTATGGTTTCGAGCAGAATCTGGAGTTTGGTCTAAAAACCATCAAAAAGATCTTCGGAAATTACACGCCCTTCTTTCTCCCACCTGAATTCATGTGTAACAATGAGCAGATCTATCTACTCCAAAAACACAAGATCAATGGGATATTCCTCCATCCTGGAAGATTCAATCCAGAGACACAAGATCGGATTCCTGATGTGCCTTACGAGGTAAGGGGTGTAATGGATTCGAGGCTAAACTGTATTCCCTTTGAACCCAAACTTACTAAAGCATTTCTTGATGGCATTCATCACTATAATGCAGATAAATGGAACGCGCAATTTTCATCTGAGATCTCTGATATTCTATTTTGCTGGAGAGATGGCGAAAGCGCTTTTCTCTTGCCAGATACGGTCGCACGGGAAGCAGCTTGGTTAGAAAACGAGGACAAGGATATAGAGCGTTGTTTTTTGAAAGATCTTGATCTGCAGTATATCAAAAATGAAGAGCTGGAAGAGTCTCACTTTCGTTCCTATCCTATTCACTCTTTTGCACCATGGCTTCGAGAAATGCGTATGATCGGCTTCACCAATAAGGTTCAGAAGATCGAAGAATTGGGAGAAGAACTGGAAAAGGAAAAACTCCTTCATTGGTTGCTGATCATCAACTCAGATATTCTAAGTTCAGTAGAGAAATCATCTCCAGTGATCGAAGTTTGGAACAGAGCAGATGAAAGTCTTGAAGAGATCACCCTTTGGAGAACCGAACGTGGATTTGAAGGCGAAGAATACTTGAGCCTGCTGAAAGAGCTCGGTTCGGAACCTTATAAAAGGTTAATAGACTCTGACCTGGCTCATATGAAGAAATTCAGGGCAAGAGTCGATTTTCTTAGAGACATCTAGTCTTTAACCTCCTCGAAATCAATATACTCCCCATCACCTTTGTCTTTTCCCCCTTTTCGTTTGGGGTCTTTTGAGATGTATACCTCGCCGTCTTTGTATTGTGCGGCTTCTTGTTGTCGACGTTGCTCTTCAAATCGATCGTGAAAGTTCTTCTGCGCTTTTTTAAAGAAGATCCGAATGATCACGGGGAGCACATATCGCATGATCAAGCGAATACCCAGATAGACCAGCAGGAATATAAAAATGGTGCGAAGAAGATTCATTCTGACTAACGACTAAGATATAAGTTACGTTCAGAGTAGATCTTACGGAACATAGGGTCTCTCAAGTTTTCAATGAAGTATATCGCTTCACCTGTTGACTTCATCTCCGGACCCAATTCCTTGTTTACCTCCGGGAACTTGTCGTAGGAAAATACTGGAATTTTAATGGCGTAGCCACTCTTGTCGGGGTTAAACTTAAAGTCAGAGATCTTCGCATCACCGAGCATCAGTTTGGTAGCGTAATTCACATAAGGTTCACCGTAGGCCTTTGAGATAAAAGGTACCGTTCGAGATGCTCTTGGATTCGCCTCAATGATATAAACCGTATCGTCTTTAATCGCGAACTGAATATTGATCAGCCCTACCGTTTTAAGTGCCAGTGCGATCTTTTTGGTGTGATCCTTAATTTGCTGTAAGACAAATTCACCGAGATTAAAGGGCGGAAGCGTCGCGTTAGAATCTCCCGAGTGAATACCGCAAGGCTCAATGTGCTCCATGATACCGATGATGTACACTTCTTCCCCATCACAAATGGCATCAGCTTCGGCTTCAATAGCTCCATCTAGATAGTGATCTAGCAAGAGCTTATTATTGGGTATGCTGCGCAATAAGTCTACCACATGCGCTTCTAACTCTTCTCGGTTGATGACGATTTTCATTCCTTGCCCACCTAGAACATAAGACGGACGAACTAACAGCGGAAAGTTTA
>CBFHWY010000064.1:0-15990 GCA_965659675.1 Salibacteraceae bacterium
CACGCAAAGCAATATCAATGATCGTATTGATGTCCTCCTTTTTCTGAACCCGACTTAAGCTCATACCAATGATCTTGTCACATTTATCTTTGATGGCGTCTGCTCCGAGATTATCAAGGACACCTCCATCGGCATATAGTTTTCCATTCATCTTCACCGGGGTGAATAATACGGGAATACTTGCAGAAGCAGAAATGATCTTGTCTATAGGTCCCTCGTTCAGGTACTCTACCTTTCCCGATATCAGATCCGTAACTGTGGCATAGAACGGAATATCAAGGTCTTTGATATCCTTAACACCAGTGATCTCAAGGATCAGTTTTCTTAAACCATCGAATCTCAGTAATCCCTTTTTGGAGAGTCCGGGTTTACCAATATCAAGTACTTTTTTATCTTTAAGAATATCATGCACTTCCTGAGCACTGTGGCCGGCACTGATGAATGCACCTACAATCGCACCTGCACTCACACCGCTGATGACCGAGGGTTTAATCCCTCTTTCCTCAAGACTTTTGAGAATCCCCAAAAGTGCAAAGCCTCTTGCTCCACCACCACCTAAAGCAAATCCATATTTTGTCATAATGCAAAGATAATTTCTAATGGCAAGTCGAACATCTAACGGTTCCGAATGTTACAACTGGTAAGAAATTAATTATGGATAATGTTTGTACATTAAATGTATAGACATATATTTGCCCAAAATAACACTCAAATAAAAAATCAATCATGAAAAAATCAATTTTAGCAAGCACAATTATCAGCTCTGCGCTTTTCCTTACCGCATGTGGTGGTGGACAAACAGAGCAGGCATCAGAGACCAAAGCGACTGAAGAAGCACCAAAAGAAGAAATGGCTGCAGCAGAGTCGATGACCCTAGCAGTTAACACTGAAGAATCTAACATCCGTTGGGAAGGTGGTACTGCAGGGGCAAAAGTATATTCTCACTGGGGTAACATCGATATCAAAGAAGGTTCAGTTACTGTAGAAGGAGAGAAGATCACTGGTGGAAATTTTGTTGTGGACATGACTAGCATCAATCCGAAGGATAGCGGTTACAGCGAAGACAGCCCAAAAGAAAAATTGATCGGACACCTTACAACTGGAGACTTCTTCCTTATTGAGGAGCACCCAACCGCTTCTTTCACGGTTAAATCACATGAAGGAGACAAAGTTGTAGGAGACCTTACGATTCGTGGTAATACGAATGAAGAGACCATCAATATTGAGTCAATGGAAATGACAGATGAAGGTATGATGGCCAAAGGAAAATTGGTTTTCGATCGTCAGAAGTATGAAGTAGCATGGGAGCACTTCATGAAAGATGTTGTGTTGGCTGATGATATCGAGTTGGATATCGCACTAGTAGCTAAAAAATAACACGCGCATAATAGTTTGTTGAAGGGGTTGCATCTGAGGATGCGCCCCTTTTTTAATGCCTTTTTCTGCCAGATTCATTCTTCTATATTTGTTCATCACAATAATCAGTTATGTCAGTTAAGTCAGATATTGAAATCGCCCAGTCAGTTAGCATGTCTCACATAAGAGATATTGCATCAAAACTCAACATCTCAGAAGATGATCTTGAGCTTTATGGAAAATACAAAGCAAAACTTCCCTTGGATCTGATCGATCAGGATAAGGTAAAGAAGAACAAGCTCGTTCTCGTTACGGCACTAACGCCAACACCTGCAGGGGAAGGGAAAACAACGGTTTCCATCGGACTTACTGAAGGTCTGAACAAGATAGGTAAGCAAGCCACTGTTGTTTTGAGAGAGCCATCGCTTGGTCCTGTGTTCGGTATCAAAGGAGGTGCCGCTGGAGGCGGGTATTCTCAGGTGGTTCCTATGGAAGATATCAACCTGCATTTTACGGGCGACTTCTCTGCTGTTGAGAAAGCGAACAATCTGCTTGCTGCTCTGATCGATAATAATCTGCAGTCAAAAGACCGCAATTTGAATATTGATCAAAGAAATATTCTCTGGAAGCGCGTGATGGACATGAATGATCGCTCGCTTAGGGATATCACGATCGGACTGGGTGGTACGGGTAACGGAATTCCCCGCCAGGATGGGTTTAATATTACCCCAGCATCAGAGATCATGGCTATCCTGTGCTTGTCGAATGATCTCGATGAACTGAAAGAGAAGATGGGCAATATCCTTATCGGCTTTAACAAGGATAGAGAACCCGTTTATGCAAAAGACCTGAATGCAGAAAATGCAATGGCCATTCTTTTGAAGGATGCCATTAAGCCGAATCTGGTGCAGACATTAGAAGGAAACCCTGCGATCATCCACGGAGGTCCGTTTGCCAACATTGCTCAGGGAACTAACACCATCATTGCAACGAAGATGGGCTTATCCCTCAGCGATTATGTGGTGACCGAGGCTGGATTTGGTTCAGATCTGGGTGCTGAGAAATTCCTTGATATCAAATGTGGTTATGCTGGACTCAAGCCTGATACCATTGTGCTTGTTGCAACGATCAGAGCGCTTCGTCATCACGGAGGTGCTGATAAAGAAGAGTATGGTGATCCGAGCCTGGAGCGAGTCAAAGAAGGATTTCCAAATCTTGAAAAACATATTGAAAACGCCAAACAATTTGGCATTACTCCGGTGGTGGCCATCAACCACCGAATTGGAGACTCTGATGAAGAAATTCAGTTTGTCATTGATGCCTGTGCTAAAATGGGCGTAAAAGCCGTTGTGAGCAAAGGATGGGCAGACGGTGGAGAAGGAACAAGGGATATTGCTGCAGCCGTTGTCGAAAATGTTGAGTCTGGTCAGAACGACTTTAAACCACTTTACGATTGGAACTCAAGTGTTGAAGAGAAGATAGAAACCATTTGTACTAAGGTTTATGGGGCAGACGGTGTTGATTTCCAGGGTAAGGCACTCGTAGACCTTCGCAGGATAAAACGAATAGGCCTTGAGCATTTACCGATCTGTGTCGCAAAAACTCAAAAGTCTTTCTCCGACAATGAAGCATTACGAGCAAGGCCCACTGGCTTTACGATCACGGTAAGAGAGATCGAGATCGCAGCAGGTGCCGGATTCCTGATTCCAATTACAGGAAAGATGATGAGAATGCCTGGCTTACCGGGAGTTCCGGCATCGGAGAATATGAGCATCGATGGTAATGGCAAGATATCTGGCCTAAGCTAAGAGGCGAGAATTTCCATGAGAATTATATTATTCTGCTTGATCTTCCTGATCAATGCTAGTCTTGTTGCTCAGGAATGGAGTTTCAATGCAAAGAAACTCGCCCCAATCGTTCAATCAGGAGCTCAATATGGCTCTTCAGTAGCGATTAATGGAAGCATTGCGCTGGTAACCCAAAGGTTAGATTCATATCGCGGACTTGATACGATCAGAAAGTTTTTTCACCATGGTTCTGTTTCGATATATGAGTTAGAAGGTGATTCTTCGTGGATTTTTCGTCAGGAAATTGAAGCAGACTCTACTCAAGACCTACATTTCTTTGGAAATACACTAGATATAGTTGATGACATTATCATCGTAGGGGTAAGAAATCACAGAATCAATTATCTCGCACTAGATGAAATCAGAGATGCAGGGGCAGTGTTTGTCTTTACTCGATCGAATTCGGGAGAATGGACTCAAGTTCAAATGCTACTTCATTATAATTATGGACCAGCAAGGCAGTTCGGAAGGCATATCGCATCTCAGGGTCGCAAGGTATTGATCAGCTCACATGACAATTTTAGGACAGGTGAGCAAGATGTTATTGACCTGTATGAACTTAACGAGGGCGACACTCTGGTACATGTTCAAACCATAGAGCTTCAGATTGACTCAACTGATCGATTTCAAATATTTGATATTGATTTGACTGCAAGTCACGTATTTGTGTCTGGGCAGTTTGATTTGGGCTCAGATAGGCCGGCAGTAATAGACATATATAAACTCAATGAAGATAGCTTATTCGAGTTTGAAAGTCGAATTGAGTCACCGAGCGAAAGGCGTGTTTATTGGGACTCGATCAACAATCGAGAAGAAACTGATTTCTTCGGCTACGACATCGAAGCAACAGAAGATTATTTGGTCATATCGGCTCCGTACGAGGCAAGAACAGGAGTGAGAAAAGGTAAAGTATATTACTATCGAAAAGGATCCAAAGACAATTGGTGGTTAGCACAAAGTATTGAGTCAGATGAGCCAATGACAAATGCATTTTTTGGTTTTAAGATCCTTGCTAAGGATGATGAATTAATGGTGGGCGAGCCTCGAAGGTTGCTATTCACAGAGAATGGAGATAGCATTATTGATGCAGGTCGAGTCTATTACTACAAGCTGAACAGGTATAAAGAATGGATACGAGCGCAAAGCTTCGAATACCACGAACCCTTTGAGCGTAATTGGTTTGGGCAGGTGATGGATTTTCATGGTGAACACCTCATTATGGGATCGTTTTTGGACTATCGGAATCAGATGAAGCAAGATAGTGTGACTGATGCAGGTGCAGCTTATTTCTATCGTAATCCAGCTGAAATTTGTCCGCAGGAGGTTGAGCTTCTGGCATATCCGAACCCCAACAATGGGGTCTTTAAGATCTGTACATCCGATAGCTCAGGAATTATTGATCTTGACATGTACAATGCGCTTGGTCAGCCTGTTAAATTAGCCTATGAGAGGATCAACGACTGCATTGTAGAAGTTCGTTTAAAGGGTGTTTACAGTTCAGGAACCTATTTTCTTCATCACATTAACCAGGAGAGTAGGAGCGTCGCGAAAATTCAAATACAGAAGGATAGTAAACCTTAATTATTGGGAACTGCTATCCAATTCAGCGATCAATTCAGTGTTCTGGTTGTGTTCTGAACTATTTGAAAGGATCAAAGTACCCTTGAGTCCATCTTTAGCCTCAACTGCCAGTAGTGTTGACTGATCTGATGGGTTGGTCATGCCTTCAAATCTGAAGGTCTGGAGCACTTTAAGTTCCGAAGGAAGATATTCCCGCTTTGAGTAAGAGGCTTTCAAACGATCCTCTTTAGCGACGAATGATTCCTTAAATCCTTTTTCTGTGAGTGAATTAACTGCTTGAGAAAGACTATCGTAATGTGTATTGGACATAGCCTTAACTAACAATATTCTAAGTCCAATTCCAAATGGAGCTACTTTCAGCCCTTCTGCACAGGATTACTCCTGCGATTCCTCTTGAGATGAATCCGCTTCCTTAGGAGCAGTGCTGATAAAGTAGACCAGTGCTCCAGAGAGTGCACCCAGGATAAGTGGTCCGCCCATTTCTACAAGGTCATTCAGGATAACATGCACAACAATAGCTCCGAAAGAAATGATGGCGAGCACAGTAGCCGCCCAGGTTCGGTAGCGATCTACAAAAAGTCCAAGTGCTGCAAGGATCTCAGCAGCTCCGATCATTTGGATCATTTGGAAACTCATACCGAGCTTTTCAAAGTCTTCAAGATCCCAATGCTGATCTGCAAGTTTGGAAAATCCAGAAGCAAAAAAAACGATGCTCAAAACGAAAACTATGATCGATTCCAAAAGAACTCTGAGTGTCATGGCAATTTGATTTTGGTTGCAAAAGGTACAAAGTCTGTATCAGATAGCGAATACCCTCCTTGTGCTTTTCACTCCCAATTTGATTTGAGGAGTGCATATAAATGAGAATCCTCAGCGTTCCCATCAACGTAATAATGCTCTTTTAAGACTCCTTCTTTCACAAAGCCGTGTCGCTTAAGTAATTTCAGCGAAGCCGTATTGTAATCAGCGATCAAGGCCTCAATCCGATTGAGTTTCATTTCTTGAAATCCATACTGAAGCACAGCCTTTAAAGCTTCCTTCATCAGGCCTCTTTGGCGAAATGATTCATTGATTCCATATCCTATCTCCGCACGGTGATGATCAAAATACCAGGTGTGATACCCGCACCAACCAATGGGCTTTTCTTCCCCTTTTATCAGTATTTGAAACCACAAGAAACTCTTGTTGAACATGGCGTAGCCACCATGATATCGATCTTTTTCAGCATTAAGATCTGCTTGGGTATTCGCTCCAAGAAATTCCATCAGTTCAGGATCAGTCATTGAATGAAAACAATGATCCAATACTTGTTGGTCGAGTTTTCTTAGAAGCAGGTGCTCGGTTTGCAGTATCTCGTGATTCACCGTACAAAAATCGCTTTTCGATTTGAAATAAAAAATCCCGGATCAAAGTGACCCAGGATTTGAGAATAACAGGAAAACCTGTTTGTGATGATCTTAAAGTATGCTCAGCCCAATATTAAATCCGGGATAGACCTTTACCTGGGTGCTACCTACTACTTCAGTGTAATTGCTGTAAGGTGCAATGCGTGAACGAAATTGATCAGCATCGTCGTCGTAAAGCTCACTCAGCGCAACATTTAAGGAAGCACCCGCATAGAGTCCGAGTTTATCATTGAGTTTCCAGGTTACTCCAGTGGTCACCCGATTCAGGTTGTTAAGCTCCGTGGTAAAGAAGGCCCCGTCACTCATCAGATGAGAGCTAAGGTTCATATCGAGCTCCAGCTTTTGACTTAACTCAAAGCCGGTTCCAATACCATAACCAAGTCCCCAAATGAAGCCTTGATCATCCAGTCTTGAACCTATAGAGAAGATGTTGTAGAACCTGGGCATACCGAGCTTTAATCTGGCTTCACCGTAGAAGGTTTCGCTGGCAAGGATCTCCACTCGGTTTAGGCCATTTCGATTGATGCTCAAAAGGCCGATTTGCACACCTTTATTTACAGTATCCGCAACGTTGATCAATCCAAGTTGAACACCCTCAAGCTTTTTTGTGACATTAATGAATCCAGATGCCTGAAGACCTTTTAGTTCACCTCCGTTGACATTGAGGAAGCCGCTGGCTTGAACACCTTTGAGATCCGCTTTATTGACATTAACAAAACCGGCTCCCTGACCTCCTTTTAGATCTCCACCATTCACATTAACAAACCCTGTTGCTTGAATCAGCTCGGAGTTTCCAAGGGCAGTATTGATAAAGCCAGAGGCTTGCACACCATTTGCTTTCGACTTGATAAAATTCCCGAATCCAGCAGCTTGAAGTCCCCTCAGGCTATCGAGTGATGTGTTGGCAAATCCGGCTAACTGAAGCCCGTTAAAGCCTTTTCCAACAAAATTGTTGAAGCCAGCTGCCTGTAGTCCTTCCGTCTGTCCTTTTACAATATTGGTAAAACCTGCTAGCTGAATTCCGTTCACATCAGTTCCTACAGAATTACCAAAGCCAGAGGCCTGAAAGCCCTTCATGTAGTATTTGTCTGAATTCCAAAAACCGCCTAGTTCGAGTCCATCAACCGCGCCATTGCTTCCTGCCAATAGATTGATCGAAGCCTTATTCACATACTGCTCGTAATCCCATCCGTTCGTTCCAAATGGTGTAAAGAAGGTGATCTGGTACTCTTGTTCAACGAGTTTATTTGTGTCTGTTTGTTCCTGCCCAACTGCAAAATAGGGAAGGAGCATACTAGTGATGATGATTAGATATTTCATGAATTGATTTTTTAAATACTGATTATAACTTGTATGCATCTCCGCTACCATCAATGCTTATTTCAGGTGAGGCTGATCCTTTGTAGCCCACGTCACCGCTGCCTTCAATTCGGATCTTTAAACTTTTATCTGCGTGAACCTTTACGTCTCCTGAACCCTGAATATGAACATCACAGTGGTCTCCAGTAAGACCCTTCGCATCTATATTGCCTGATCCTTCCACATCAATTTCTAGTGTTTCAGAAGAGCCATTCAGATCCATATCTCCAGAGCCATCTATCTTTAGGTCAGTAGTTCTATAATTGAGATCGAAATCGATATCACCAGAGCCGTTCACGGTAAACTTTATATCATTTCCCGAAAAGGCTCCATCGCTTTCCACGTCCCCACTGCCGTTGATCTCAACCTCACTTAGTTCTGAAGTTTTGATGCGAAGAAGAACTTCCTTATTTGTTCTGACGCAGTTTTCGCGATACTCAATAACTAACTTATCGCCGACAACCTCAGTTTCGAGGACTTCGATAATTTCATCCTGTGCACTGATCTCGATCTCTGTTTCGCTTTGATCAGATACCGGTATCAAAATGATATCTGCTGAGCCGTTCAATTCGATTTTCTTGACCTTTTCTACAAATCGTATTTCTGTGGCGATCTCACCTCGACCTTTCACACAGCCGATATCTTCCTTAAAACACGATGTTAAACTAGCGCTCAGTAACAGAGCAATACTTGTAATGATTGTTGTTGATTTCATGATTTGTTGTGTTGTTTGCATGGAAGACAACAGGGACATGAAAAACCCCTATGGAGAGTAAAAAGAAATTTTAGACGCAAGACGCAAGCCGCAAGCCGCAAGCCGCAAGACGCAAGACGCAAGACGCAAGACGCAAGACGCAAGCCGCAAGACGCAAGCCGCAAGACGCAAGCTTCCAACTCTTATCCAAACACCTCTCGAAAAGCGAATGTATTGTCCAGACGCACTCCTTTTTCGGTCTTTTTAAGCGTTCCTAGCTCATTGTAGGCATCGTGTTCGAAGAATAGAACATAGTCATTGTCTACAGCTTCATTGAGAAACTCAGCTTTTTCATCTAGCGTGAGCAGTGGTCGGGTGTCGTAGCCCATCACCCAGGCCAGGGGAATGTGTCCTGAGGAGGGAAGGAGGTCGGCACAAAAGACGAGTGTTTTTCCCTGATATTCGATCATTGGTAACATTTGTGCGTCTGTATGCCCATTAACAACCAAAGCTTTAAAGCCTGGTAAAAGCTCAGGGGTATAGCGAGTGTCCTGCTCAACGTGAATGTATTTAAGTTGACCACTTTCCTCTAGTGGAAGAATATTTTCCTTTAGAAAAGAGGCTTTTTCTCTGGCGTTTGGTTCTGTCGCCCAATGCCAATGTCTTTTGTTGGTCCAGTATTCTGCATTTGGAAAGGCAGGTTCATAGCCAGTGCGATCCTTATTCCATTGGATAGCTCCTCCACAATGATCGAAGTGTAAATGGGTGAGAAAAACATCAGTAATATCCTCCCGACTAAAGCCATAGGCCTTTAAAGACTGTTCTAAACTATGATCTCCATGAAGAAAGTAGTAGCCAAAGAACTTATCACTTTGTTTGTTGCCAATACCAGTATCAACGAGTACCAATCTATTCTCATACTCCACTAGCATGCAACGCATGGCCCAGGTGCACATATTATTCTCGTCTGCTGGATTTACTTTAGACCAGATCGATTTGGGAACAACCCCAAACATGGCTCCGCCATCGAGTTTAAAATTGCCTGTGTGAATAGGATATATCTTCATGAATAGGTCTTTTCTCAAAACTAAGGAATAGCTTGTACTTTTGGCGAATGAAATTGCTGATCATTAACGGACCCAACCTCAATTTACTTGGAACACGAGAAAAAGAGATCTATGGGGAGACAAGTTTTGAAGACTACCTTCAAGAACTCAAGTCTGTTTATACGGAGTGTTCACTGGACTATTATCAGTCGAATATTGAAGGCGAGCTGATCAATGCACTTCAAGCTGCCGATGGGAAATATGACGGAGTGCTATTGAATGCAGCAGGCTTTACTCATACTTCGGTTGCGATTGGCGATGCTGTTGCCGGAATATCGGTTCCGGTAATTGAACTTCATATTTCAAACCTTCATGCAAGGGAAGAATATCGACAGGTATCCGTCCTCGCGAAACACTGCAAAGGAGTGATCACTGGCTTTGGTTTGAGAAGTTACGATCTGGCGATTCAATATTTTCTTTCAAGCTAGGACGAGCTTGTCAGGTGTTTCCATAAACCAGGCATAACTACTTCCAAAAGATGATTGTCTGGGTCTCTGAAGTAAAACGAACGCTGATCTGACCCCCAGTCTTCTTCGTGTTCGATCTTGATCCCAGCAGAAAGTACCTGATCCTTCCAATTTTGATATTCTTCTTTCTCACACTCAAAAGCCAGATGCATATATCCTTCTGCATAGTGATTAGGTAAACTGTCAAGGTTCTTGGTGTCCTCAGAATTAAAGCAAAGTAAGACGTCATTACCTACCTCAAAGAAGACATGTCGGCCATCTTCATGCCTAAAACATCTTAAGCCAAGTTTATTCTCATAGAAGTCTCTGGTTCGTTCCAGATCACTCACATATAGGCAGCTTTCTTTAATTCGATTGAATGAAGGCATAGTTGTTTGTGTGCTTTGGTTTACTTTGTTCTTACGAATATAGTGGCATGATCTACGAATACAAAGGAATTAAACCTCTAATCCATTCAAGCGCGTTTGTTCACCCACAGGCTTGTGTGATAGGGGAAGTGAGCATCGGAAAAGATGTCTATATCGGTCCGTTTGCAACTGTGAGAGGAGATTATGGCTCCATCGAGATCCGCGATGGTAGTAATGTTCAGGAGAACTGTACCATTCATATGTTTCCAGGAGTTAAGGTGCTCCTGGAAGAAGAATCTCATATCGGACACGGAGCGATCATTCATGGAGCGCACATTGGAAAGAACGTGATGGTGGGCATGAACGCCGTGGTAATGGATGAGGTACATGTTGGAGATAACTCAATAGTTGGCGCACTCACGCTGATCACACAGGGTAAAAAGATCCCAAAACGAAGTATGGTGGTGGGAAACCCAGGTAAGGTGGTTAAGGAGTTGGATGATGAGATGATCGAGTGGAAACGTAAAGGCACTCAATTATATCAACAGCTACCTCAGGAACTTCGCGATAGCATGAAAGAGATCGAACCCCTTAGCAAGTTCAGACATTTTAATCCTGGTGAGCATACAGATTACAGTATTTGGCAGAGGGAGAAGAAAGCGAAGAAGAGGGGTTAGGATCTAGGATTTAGGATCTAGGGGCTAGAGGTCAGAGGTCAGAGGTCAGAGGTCAGAGGTCAGAGGCTAGCATTTAGTGTCTAAACCTCCACATTCCAGCCAAATACATCTTCTACGCGTCCGCGTTTATAGTCGTTCAGATATTTCTTCAGTTTGCCTGACACGGGTCCGTCTTCTACAAAAGCCAGATCATAATCGATACCATCATACGCTATAGTGCGGATATTTGAGATCGTAGCTGCAGTGCCTGCGCCAAACGCTTCTGTTAGCTTTCCAGACTGGGCTGCTTCAACGAGTTCATCTACGCTTATTGGGCGCTCCTCAACGGGCATATCCCAGGATCTTACGATCTCAATGATGCTATTTCTTGTTACTCCGGGAAGAATAGAACCAGAAAGGCTAGGGGTAATGAGTTTTCCATCGATCACAAACATGATGTTCATGGTTCCCGCTTCCTCGATATACTTGTGCTCACCTGCATCGGTCCAGATCAACTGGTCATAACCATCTGCTTTAGCCAATTGCGCCGGACGCAATGAAGCGGCGTAGTTTCCAGCCGCTTTAGCAGCACCCGTTCCTCCTTTTGAAGCGCGAACAAATTCTTTTTCGATCTTCACCTTTACTGGCTCAGCGTAATACTTACCACTAGGAGATAGAATGATCATAAAGCGATAACTATCTGATGCTTTCACTCCTAGAAAGGCATCTGTTCCGAACATAAAAGGTCTGATGTAAAGTGAAGCATCTTCTCCTTCAGGTACCCAGCCTTTGTCAAGATCAACGATCTCTTTAAGAGCGGACATGAATAATTCTTCAGGTAATTGAGCCATACACATGCGTTCGGCTGAACGGTTCATGCGTTTTAGGTTCATATCCGGACGAAAGATGAGGATCTCACCATTTTGTCCGCGATGTGCTTTTAAACCTTCGAAGATAGATTGACCATAGTGAATGAAAGAAGTAGCCGGACTCATTGAGATTTCCTGATAGGGAAGGATCTGTGCATTCTTCCACTCGCCGTCCTGATAATCTGCAACGAACATATGGTCGGTGAACTGCTTTCCAAATTTTAGATCTGACTTATCCAGACTTGCTAATTTGGATTCTGCCACTTTTTCAACCTTGATCTTCATTGCTTCTATCATGTCGCCAAATATTCTGCGAATATAGCATTAATCGCCTGCCATAAAGGCTTGTAGCCTGATTCGCTATTGTTAAATTCTTAAATCCGCTCTATGGCGGTAACTGGCATCCATCCTTCATTTCCATCTTCCAGACGGATATTGAACCAGGAATTTTCCTCTTTCAAGATAAAAACTTTTGTGCCTTCATGCAAGACAAAAAGTTCTTCTGAATTGTTCGCCGGGGCACTTTTAACGGTAAAACAATGCCCGATTCGGCATTGAAGCGAGCATGATAACTGCTTTGTGCGCCAAAAAAGGAAGGCAGGGCAAGCCCAAATGCGAAAATAGCTCCGTAGAAATACAATCTTTTTGAAGTGCTGTCTCGAGATGTGAGATAAAGAAAAATTGAAAATGAAAGTATAAAGACCATCGCAATGCATATCCATGCCCATTGGTCCATACCATAGCTAGCTCTGAAACTCTTCCACCAGTTGCTCATGAAAAACTCAGGCAATGCTTCGATCTTGTCTACGATCTGTTCATTTGCGATCTTGAGATTAAAAGCAGCATCCGCATCTTCAGGATCGATCTTTAAGGCTTTCTCGTAATAGAGTATGCTGGAAGGAATTTCGCCAGTTTTGAAATAGGCATTTCCCATATTGTAGAATAGCTGAAAGGATTCGTAATCTGCTGCTGCAATGCTTTCATACTGGCTGAGCGCCGAATCGTAACTAGACTTTGCATAGAGCTCATTCGCCTGCTCTAGCATACCTTCATAGTGTTCTTTTTGAGCCCCTGCCGACAAGCTCAAAAGCATAAGCGATATGATCAAAGGGAATATTCTCATGAGATATTTTCTTCTAATTGATGGATCAATTTCTTTGACCTTTCAAATAGCTCTTGTTTATCTGTTTCACCTCCAGGAGCAAAGCGAGCCATGTCGCACCGGTCGAGCACCTCAGCAAGCTCAGCGATCAGTTCTGGTGTGAGTTTTCTATTGGTGAGTACTTCCCGAATGTGATCCCGATTGAGCTCAGATGTCTCAATGGATAGCTTATTGCTCAAATATCCGTTAAGAGCAACAGAGAGTGCTTCATATACCTTATCACTATTCAAGTCTAATGCTTTTTGTGCCTCTTTGAGATGTTTGTTCGCCACGGAAGCGGCTCTTCGCTTTCTCACGAGTCCGATGTCAGAACGCGATTTACTCAAACGTTTCATGATAAAGAGTCCAATGAACATTAGAACAGGGGAGACCAAAAGCATCAACCAGAAGTTTCCTCTGCGGAAAAAGCGATCTCCTTTTTCAGTTAACTCGGCCTCATCGGTTTTGATGTAGCGGATGTCCTTACCCACAAATTTGATATCTTCTTTTTTCGATGCTCTGAAGGTGCTGATGTCTTCTTCGTCAACCTCCCCAACTTTGATCTGCCAAACTTTTGGTTCTACAACAACATATTTTCCTTTCGATGGATCGAAATAGTTAAAGCCTTTGCTTTCTATCTCATAAATGCCCGAATGCCTTGGTATCACAAGGTACTCAAAGGACTTATTTCCTCGAATTCCACTTGAACTCACATTGGTGTTGGTGTTTGTTTTTGGATCGTAAACCTCAAAATCAGGTGGAAAATCAAATTTGGGTTCAGGAAGTAATTGGATATCTCCTCGACCTGCAATTTTGGTCTTCAGGTTCAGGGCATCATTTTCTCCTAGAGAATCGCGATCGATCTCTGCAGAGTATGTATAACTGCCGACAGCTCCGCTGAATTTATCAGGGCGCCCAGCTTTTGGTAGCGCCTTCACTTTTAATTTGAGTGCCTGACTTTTGCAGCTGTACCTCACGTCCTGATAACTTCCGAAGAATTGATCAAAAATGCTTCGAGGCCTGCGTTGACTTTGAATTCTCACCACCGTGTTCAGTTCTAGTGGGTCGATCAGCAGCTCACCGGCTCGTTGAGGAAAGAGTACTTTTTGTTGAATTGCTGCTACATTATAGCGAACACCATTGATCACCTCCTGGGGCAAACTATTGTTCTTCAATTCTACATCATAGGACGAAAAGCCACTGAATGCAGGTAATTTCTCTGCTTCAATATTGATGACATCTATTCGATAGTAAAGCTTGTAGGTCACCACCACCTGCTCACCCTCAAAAGGCCTGGCATTGCTCACCGCTGCTCTCAGAAATACATTCTGATCGATCTGATTGTTGTTTTGTGAAGGCTGGCTCTTTTTACTTTGTTGCTGGGGTTTTGCTTGCTGATTTTGTTGATTGGCCTGTATCGCTTTGACCTTGATCGGCTCACTGCTATATGAATTTCCATCGAAACTAATGCTTGCTGAACCAATACTCAGTTCACCAGTGGATTTGGGAGAAAGGATATAGGAATAGGTAGTGGCATTGCTTACCACCCCGTTGACCCATTTCATACTACTCGACTGATTAGGCCCAGAATATACCCGAAATTGCTGGAGGTTAGGTGGCCGAAAATTATCCCCCTTCGCATCCAGTTTAAAGCTCAACTTGAACTGTTCCCCAACAGCCACAGTGTTTTTACTCACACTCGCTATAAACTTTTGAGCCTCAGCAGAAACACTCAGGAGAAAGCACAGGATGGATATGTAAACTAATTTATTCAATTACCAGTCTTTTTCGATCTTGATCGATTTGTCTTTTACTTTTTGCTTTCGGAGTTTGTCTTGTGTCTCTTGCTCCTGATTTTTCAAAGCTTCTAAAATTCGTTGAGCATCTTCCTTTGAGATCTCATTCTCTTTTTCTTCTCCGGGTTTGGCTTGTGGCTTTTGATCTTCATTCTCCTTGCCTTTATCATCCTGCTCTCCCTTGTCCTGCTTTTCTTGCTGGTCTTTTTGATCTTCGCCTTGCTGTTCCTTGTTCTCTTGGTCCTCGTTCTTTTGACCTTTATCGTCTTTGTTCTCCTGTTGATCCTGTTGGTCCTGCTGCTCTTGATCTTTCTGATCCTTGTTTTCCTGATCCTTGTTCTTCTGATTCTGTTCTTGCTGCTCCTTCAATTTCTTCTTCGCGTAAGCCAGATTATAGCGGGCATCTTCATCTTTTGGGTTTAGCCGAAGTGCTTGCTTGTATGATGCGATGCTTTCCTGGATCTTTCCTGCCTGGATCTGTGCATTACCCAAATTGTGATAGGCTTTGCTTTTCTGATTATCATCTGTGGCAAGGTCGATGCTTTCTTTAAAAACACCTGCCGCCTCCTCGTAACGCTCCTCTCTGAAATAAGAATCTCCAAGGTTAAATTTACCTTCAAGTGATTTTGGCTGCTGTCTCAAAGCGGATTCAAGGCGCTTGCTGGACTCTTCATATTTACCGCTCTCGTAGAGCTCGTATGCATCACTTAATTCCTTTTTGTGCGACTGCCCAATGAGAACAAAGGGCAAGCTCAGGATCAAATATGTTGCGATTGCACTTTTCATGACTGCTCTCCAAATAGATTAAGTTTACTGATCAATCGGTTTCTGCGACTTAGGCTCAAAAATTCGATAACAAGGATCAAGAATGCAGCTGCTGCAAAGTAGTAGAATCTGTCTTCGTAGTCGGTGAACATTTTGCTGCCAAATTCTACTTTTTCCATTTGCTCTATTTCGCTGAAGATGTATTCCAAACCCGAATTGGATGAGCTTGCTCGAACAAATATTCCCGACCCTGCCTGAGCAATGTTGGTTAGGTTTTCCTCACTCAATCGTGAAACCACGCTGTTTCCTTCTTTATCCTTTCTGAAGCCCGTTCGTTTATCGCCGCGATAAATAGGTATAGGTGCGCCCTCTGTAGAGCCCATCCCGATAGTATGTACCGTGATCCCTCGCTCTGCGGCCTCTTGCGCTTTTTCCACAGCATTGTCTTCGTGATTTTCACCATCGGTAATCACAATAATGGTCTTTGAGGTTGGGCTCTCTGGGTCAAATGATCGCATGCCCATATCGATGGCCTTTCCAATGGCAGTTCCCTGTACAGGAATGATATCTGTTCCGACCGTATTCAGAAACATTTTAGCG
>CBFHWY010000065.1:0-15712 GCA_965659675.1 Salibacteraceae bacterium
ATCTTACCTCCACCGAGGTTACCCATCATTTTCATCATGTTTCCTTTGTTGGACATCAGCTTCATCATCTTTCGCGTTTCCGCAAATTGTTTGATCAACTTGTTCACTTCGCTTACAGAAGTTCCACTTCCCTGTGCAATTCGTTTTCTTCGGCTACCATTGATCACCCCAGGATTGTTTCGCTCCTCTGGCGTCATTGATCGAATGATCGCTTCGATATGTTTGAAGGCATCATCTTCGATATCGACATTTTTCATGGCTTTTCCCATACCCGGGATCATCCCAGCAAGATCTTTAAGATTCCCCATCTTTTTGATCTGTTGGATCTGATTAAGGAAGTCGTCGAAGTTGAATTGATTCTTGGCAATTTTCTTTTGAAGCTGACGCGCCTCTTTTTCATCAAATTGCTCCTGTGCGCGCTCAACCAGAGAAACCACATCCCCCATTCCGAGGATACGATCGGCCATTCTTTCCGGATAAAACACATCCAGTGCATCCATCTTCTCGCCCATACCCACAAACTTGATGGGCTTGTTCACCACCGTTTTGATAGATAAGGCTGCTCCACCTCGTGTATCACCATCGAGTTTGGTAAGGATCACCCCGTTAAAATCCAGTCGCTCATTGAACTCTTTTGCTGTGTTAACAGCGTCCTGACCAGTCATTGAATCGACCACAAACAAGGTCTCGTTCGGATTGATGGCCTTTTTGATGTTTTCGATCTCTATCATCATATCCTCATCGATCGCCAAACGTCCGGCTGTATCGACAATGACTACATTCATCCCATTGGATCGCGCATGCTGAATGGCATTTTGAGCAATTTGAACTGGGTTTTTGTTCTCAGGTTCGCTGTACACCTCTACCCCAACCTGTTCTCCGACTACATGCAGCTGATCGATCGCTGCTGGTCGGTAAACATCACAAGCCACAAGCAAGGGCACTTTCCCTTTTTTGTTTTTGAGAAAACTGGCGAGTTTTCCGGAGTGAGTCGTTTTACCTGAACCTTGAAGTCCGGCCATCAATACCACCCCTGGATTGCCCTGAAAATCAAAATCGGCTTTTTCGCCTCCCATGAGATTCTTGAGCTCCTCATGCGTGATCTTTACCAACATTTGTCCGGGAGAAACAGCATTCAGCACATCACTACCCAGGGCTTTGGCTTTTACCTCTTCGGTAAAATCCTTGGCGATCTTGAAGTTGACATCAGCGTCTAAAAGAGAACGACGCACTTCTTTCATGGTCTCGGCCACGTTGATCTCAGAGATCTGTCCCTGCCCCTTTAAGACCTTAAACGATCTTTCTAACTTCTCCTGTAAATTTTCAAACATCCTTCTTCACTTTACATTTTATCGGGAACCTGAATACCTAACAAACCTAAGGAAGATTTAATAACCTTCCCGACGTTTTCAGATAGACATAATCTGAAGCTCGTTTGTTCAGGTTTACCTGGCTGAATGATCGGGCTCGACTGGTAAAAGGAGTTATAGGCTTTCACCAGATCATAGGTATAATTTGCAATACTGCCTGGGTTCATTTCACTGGCTGCTTCGTTGATCTTATTCGGGTAGTCCTGCAAAATTGAAAGCAGGTCTTTCTCTTTCTGACTGAGCTCAAGCAGCTGAGCCGGATCATATTCATAGGCTCCACCCTTTCGCAGCAAAGACTGGATCCTGGCATAGGTATACTGCAAAAACGGACCTGTATTCCCATTAAAGTCGATCGACTCTTCGGGGTCAAACATCATACGTTTTTTCGGATCCACTTTGAGAATAAAGTACTTCAGAGCAGCCATACCGATCATCTCAAAGAGCTCTTTGCGTTCTTCCTCGCTGAGCCCTTCCAATTTCCCTAAGTCTTCTGTTTTTGCTCTGGCAGTATCGAACATCTCATCCATGAGATCATCCGCATCCACTACGGTTCCCTCTCGCGACTTCATTTTTCCACTTGGAAGGTCGACCATGCCATAACTTAGGTGATAAAGCTCCTCCGACCAATCATATCCGAGCTTCTTGAGGATCAAAAAGAGCACCTTAAAGTGGTAATCCTGCTCATTTCCTACCGTGTAGATCAATTTCTTTAGCTCTGGAAAATCCTTAAATCTGAGGATAGCTGTACCAATATCCTGGGTCATGTATACCGCAGTGCCATCAGCTCGAAGTAGCAACTTTTGATCGAGACCATCATCACTGAGGTCGCACCAAACAGAGCCGTCTTCCTTTTTGTAAAAAACAGCTTTTTCAAGCCCCTCAAGCACCTGAGTTTTTCCGTCCAGATATGTATTGGATTCGTAGTAGAGTTTATCGAAATCGACTCCCATACGATCATAGGTCACGTCAAAACCCTCATAGACCCAGGAATTCATCTTTTGCCATAAATCATAGACCTCAGAATCCTTCGCTTCCCATTTTCTCAGCATCTCCTGAGCCTCCAACATTAAAGGGGCCTTCTTCTCGGCTTCTTTTTCTTCCATTCCAGCTTCCACCAGACTTTGGATCTCTTCTTTGTATCGCCGGTCGAATTCCACATAGTACTTTCCAACAAGCTTGTCTCCTTTAAGCTCCGCTGAAGGAGTTTCGCCATTACCGAACTTTTGCCAGGCGAGCATGGACTTACAGATATGAATCCCTCTATCATTGATGATCTGCACCTTTACTACCTCGTTTCCATTCGCCTTTAGGATCTCGGCAACAGAAAATCCAAGGAAATTGTTCCTGATGTGTCCGAGATGCAGAGGCTTATTGGTATTTGGCGAAGAATACTCCACCATGACTTTGGCCTTTGATCCGCTTTTAGCGAAACCGAAGCGCTCGGCTTCATGAATCTCCAGAAGAGAATCGGCCCAAAAATCATTTTTCAGGGAAAAGTTCAAGAAGCCCTTCACCACGTTGTATGAAACGATCAGGCCTTCACTTTGTAGTTTCTCTCCGAGCTCTTCTGCTGTCGCTTCAGGAGACTTCTTACTAAACCGCACATAGGGGAATACCACGATCGTGTAGTCGCCATCAAACTCCTTTCTGGTGTGTTGCAGACTAAGGTCTTTGACCTCCAGCCCCTCATAGAGTCCACCTAAACAGACCTCAATATCCTTCGTTAATTTCTCTATCCTCCTCATTACAATCTCGCTTCAATCACCTTTGTTCCCGTCTCTAATATGTCGAAAGCAGCTTCCGCCATTATATTTTTTGTGTCGAGTGTTGGGTTCACCTCAACCACCTCAAAGCAGCGCAGCCTTTTATCTGCTAAAACTTCTGCTACAATACCTTTTGCTTCTTTTTGGCTGTATCCATTCGGGACAGGCGTACCTGTCCCACTCGAAACGGTATCAGAATCCATGGAATCCACATCAAAAGAAAGGTAAAGCACATCACATTCGGCCAAATAATCGAGTGCCTGACTAACAGCCGCAGAGACTCCCATTTCCCGGGTTTCAGCTACGCTATAGTTTCGAATATCATTTGACTCAATAAATCGATCTTCTGGCTCTTCTGTATCCCGAACTCCAAAGAACACAATATCCCTCGGATTGATCTTCGGTTCAATATGTCCAATATTCTTCAGTCTTTTCCAGAGCATTTCGGTTTCCTCAGAAGGGTCATTTACTTTATTCTCCAGATTGTCTACTCCCATGGCTGTTGCCAATGGCATACCATGAAGGTTCCCAGAGGGAGTGGTAAAAGGAGTGTGCATATCTGCATGCGCATCCACCCAAATGACACCGATGCGTTTGTCGGGAAATGCTGCTTTAACACCAGCGATCGTACCTCCGGCAGAACCGTGATCCGCCGACAGGACAAGAGGAAACTCATTGTGGCTGAGCACTTCCTTCACCCTTTGATGCATTTCTTCATAAACCTCTACTACTCCATCGATGCGCTTAGCCCAGGTAAATTGGGTTTTGGAAAGCAATAGATCATTTCGATCTTTGAGCCAACGGATCGGGCGATGAGCAAAATAATCGCTCTTTTTATTTAGGGAAGCAACCCATAAAGCATCTATTCCCATGCTTGCTCCGCGTGTTCCAGCAGTGATCTCTGAGCGCTGACCGAGTATTTTGACGTAGTTCATCGTTTATTTTTGAAGTTCGCAAATTTAGGAACTATGGGCAATCAGGGCTTTCTACCTTTGTATTTGTTGATCATTCAACATTATGATTCAAAGGTTCAAGTCGACAAACTTCCTGCTTCTTTTCGGACTCGCAATATTTGCCCTTGGCCTATTGTTCATTAACACCTGTAAGCGCATCTATGTAGACCCCAACGAGTTCACCGAAGGATTTGTTGTCTACCAGATCTCCTATCCAGAGCTTGATACCAATCATTTATTTCAACCCTTCCTCCCTCATAAAATGATCCTGCAAGTGAATGGCAAGAAAGTCAAACTTGAGACCAAAGCCGGACTTGGCCTATTCAAAACAGGTATCATAGCTGATCTTCGAGACAAGGAAGGTACAAGCTTTTTGAAAATGATCAATGTACGTTACCAGTCTAAATTTGACGCCCAGTTCTTCCAAACTATGGTTGAACCGAATGAGCCTGAGTTGCAATTTATCGATAGTTCAATGAGTTATTTGGGAGAAGAGATGGCATTCGCAAGCCTTCAATATCCATGGTCACAAGAAAAGGATACCCTCATCTTTTTCAAAAATCTCTACACCGAAAACCTCAATTTTCATAATGGTCTCGGACAAACAGATCATGTGCTGGTAGACTATCAACAGCGCTTTCAGGGTGTTTTGATGCGTTTTACAGCCATTGAGATCCAAAGGGAGAACGTCTCGAAACAAGAGTTCAAACTTGACGCTGACTACAAAGAACTGAGCCATTTGGATTTTCAGAAAGAGCTTCGAAAAGGCCTCAGTCCGCTTAGGGATTGATGTTCATAATTCTTTTGATAACTCCGAAGCCAAAAATCTCAGCAGCCCCCGTAGGACTTATACTTTTGAGATAAGCTGAGAATACGCGGCATTGGGAAAAAACCAGTTAATTTCGGAGCTCGACGAAGAGCAACCTGAGGAAAAGAAAAAGAAACCCAGGAAAAAGAAGAAGAGGAAGGCAAAGATCAATTTGCCCAGTCCTGCATTTCTGAACAATCAGAAGTTTCAGAGAGTAGCAGGTTCCACTTTCATTCTCTTTTCGGCCTATCTGCTCATTGCACTCACATCCTTTTTATTCACCTGGAAAGCAGATCAGGACGTCCTTTATAAACCCTGGGGAGACATACTACTCAGCCCAGAGATCAGAGTTGAAAATTGGCTCGGAAAGCTTGGTGCCATCCTTTCACATGCTTTCATTCATGAAAGTTTCGGCATTGCCTCTTTCCTATTTGTTGCCTTCTTTTTTCTGATCGGATTCAGGATCCTGTTCAAGACACACCTTCTCCCAATATTTGGATTCAGCCGTATTTCGCTCTTTGCCTTGATCTGGCTTCCAGTAATGATGGCCTATATCTTTAGCTACAGATTGCTTTTTTTAGGTGGGAAATTTGGTCATAGTATCAACGATTGGCTCATGGCCAGTTTTGGAGGCTTAGGAACAGGTCTTCTGCTCTTTTTTAGTGCTTTCATATTTGCTGTACTCAACTTCAACATCCCAATTGAGCGCATCAAGGGAGCCATGAATAAAATGATGTCGGTTGAACCCGATCCCGATATCGAAGAGGAAACTCAGCCTGAGGAAAGTGAGTTAAACGAGGATCAATTGGGTGAGACTGAAAAAACGGAGGAGATCGAAGCTTCTGAAGAGGAAAGCATGGATCTGGAATTGGGTAATGAAGATGAAATATCAAGCTCGGATGATCCCGGCGAGGAAAAGGAACAAGAAGAAGATGAAGAACCAGCCATCGAATTAGAAGCCGATGTTGAAGCCAGTGAGGAAGAAAGTTCAGACGCTGAAGAAGACCTTGAGCTTGCCATAGAGGAAGGCGTTAAGGAAGAAGTAGTTGACGAGGATGAAGCCAAAGCAGCGAAGCTTGTTGAGACACAAGGATCCTACGACCCGAGAAAAGATCTTCCCAACTTCAAATTTCCACCCATTGATCTTCTTGAAGATCGCGGTGAAGGTAAAGTTCAGGTCAATCGGGAAGAACTTGAGAAGAACAAAGACAATATTGTCAATACCCTGAAGAACTACAACATTGAGATCTCCAAGATCAAAGCCACGATCGGACCTACAGTGACCCTTTACGAGATCGTTCCAGCGCCCGGGGTTAGGATCTCCAAGATCAAGAATCTGGAGGATGACATCGCACTGAGCTTAGCTGCACTTGGAATCCGTATCATCGCCCCTATTCCAGGTAAAGGAACCATTGGAATCGAAGTTCCAAATCAGAATCCCGATGTGGTGAGTATGAAAAGTGTCATTGCTTCTGAAAAGTTCCAGAAAACAGACATGGCCCTTCCCCTCGCACTTGGAAAGACCATTTCAAATGAAACCTACATCGCCGACCTCGCCAAAATGCCTCACTTGCTTATGGCGGGTGCCACAGGTCAGGGTAAGTCGGTAGGACTCAATGCCATTTTAGTGAGTCTGCTTTACAAGCGACACCCGGCTGAAGTGAAGTTTATTTTGGTGGATCCAAAAAAGGTGGAGCTCACCCTATTCAACAAGATCGAAAGGCATTATCTGGCCAAACTTCCCGGAGAGGAAGAAGCGATCATTACCGATACAAAGAAGGTGATCAACACGCTTAACTCTCTTTGCATTGAGATGGATGATCGTTATGAGATCCTGAAGAATGCGCATGCCAGAAACATCAAGGAGTACAACAAGAAATTCCTGGACAGAAAACTCAACCCAGAGAATGGGCACCGCTTCCTTCCCTATATCGTATTGGTGATCGATGAGTTTGCTGACCTCATCATGACGGCAGGCAAGGAAGTTGAGCAACCGATCGCAAGGCTTGCGCAGCTTGCGAGAGCAATAGGAATTCATTTGATCATCGCCACACAAAGACCATCGGTAAACATCATTACAGGTACCATTAAAGCTAACTTCCCATCCCGAATGGCATTTAGGGTAACTGCAAAGATCGATTCAAGAACCATTTTGGATGCTGGAGGAGCTGATCAGCTCATTGGTCGGGGTGACATGCTATTATCCACCGGAAGTGAGATGATCCGTCTACAATGTGCTTTTGTAGATACCCCTGAAGTGGAAGAGATCACTGATTTCATTGGAAATCAAAAAGCTTATCCCGATGCATTCATTCTACCTGAATATGTTGATGAAGCATCTGATGGTCCGTCTGGACTGGACGACGAAGATCGCGATGAGTTGTTTGAGGATGCAGCCAGGGTTGTTGTTACGCATCAGCAAGGTTCCGCTAGCTTGCTGCAGCGCAAATTAAAATTGGGTTATAATCGGGCGGGGCGAATTGTTGATCAACTCGAGGCAGCAGGCATCATTGGTCCATTCGAAGGAAGTAAGGCCAGACAAGTTTTAATTCCCGACGAAATGAGTTTGGAACACATTTTGAAAGGAGAGGATGAAGACTAAATTTGCAAAATGAAAAATATTCTATCAACTCTTATTTTAATGTCGCTTAGCCTTGGACTATTCGCTCAAACAGATGTGCGTAACACTACTCCAAAAGACCCAAAGGCAAAAGCGATCCTCGACAAGCTCACAAAGAAGACCAAAGGATATAGCACCATAAGTGCCGACTTTGAGTACAACTTAAAAAATGAAGCCGCGGGTATTGATGAGACTCAAAAGGGTAAGATCGTTACCAAAGGAGAAAAGTACAAGCTAGAATTGGCCGGGCAACAAGTGATCAGCGATGGTGAAACAGTATGGACCTACATTGCAGATGTAGAGGAGGTGCAACTCACCAGTGCAGACGAAGACATCGAGGAAGGTGGTTTAAGCCCAACCAAGATCTTCACTTTGTACGAAGAAGGTTTTAAATACGTGTATGACAAGCTTGAAACCAGGGAGGGAAGAAATGTACACAGTATCTTTCTTTATCCAATGAAACCTGGCGACAAACCCTTTCATACGGTGATCCTTTATGTTGACAAAGAGAAAGTTCAGGTTCATTCCATGATCGTCAAAGGAAAGGATGGGAACGTCTATACTTATAAGTTGAGCAACTTCACACCAAATAAGTCTATCCCCGACGCTGCTTTCAAGTTTGAGACTCCTGAAGGGGTTGAAGAAGTAGATCTTCGTTAAAGTCATTCATAACAGCTTCCGCTAAAATCATAACTTTGAGAGGTATCGCCATTATGTACCTCTCTCGCCTCGTAGTTCACACCATTTTCTTAACACTCGTAGTTGGGTCAGTTAAGGCACAACTTAAGGAGGTTCCCACAAATGAACCTATATATGGGTTGAAGTTATACGGCGATTCACTCTTTGGCTTCGATGGAAATCTTGGAATCCAACTAGTGGACTCAATTGGCACAACACCTTTTGCTGCAGACACCAACCTAAATTTACTATCAGGCTTTAATTCGAAATTCTTTTATCAGGCTTCGGATAAAGCGCTTTTCCGATACGACCTTAAAAGAAAGAAATGGACAAGCTTTGATTCCATTTATGGCTACAAGCCAATTTTTCATAAAGGAAAAGAGTACTTCATAGGTAGCCGGACTCTTGATAGCACAAGCAGAAAATCGTGGCGAATATTTGAATTGAACGACACTAGCTATAGAGAGGGTACAGATACTAGCCTAATGAAATATGATCAGAGCACACAGGGTCGCAGTGTTGCTAGAAGTACCCTTCGAGTGAGCTTCAGTAGCGGAACATTAATTAGCGATGGGAAAAAGCTCTATACCATCATGTGGCGAAAACCTGAAACCCCAATATCCTCAGATCGAGGAAGTTTTCACATCCTTGAAATCATTGACCCAGACAGTATTAACCACGTAACTAGCTTTGAATCAATAGAACTACAAAATGGCCTCACTCCTTTCATAATGCCAGTAGGCGTTTTAAAAGACAGCATACTTAGTTTCCAGGTTGTGGGGAGAGAGTCAAGCTCATTTATATTTAGGGTGAATATGTTACACACCTTAAATTTGGTTTCAGGTGAGGTACAAACAGCACATGGCACGCTAGGACAATCAATTTTACATAGTGAGCAGCAGGTTTTAATGGCTGGGCACTTATTCACGACGTCAGATCTGTCGAAAGTAGAGTCACTAGCTTCTATCAACCCAAACTTTAATGATGACAGTTTTGTGCGGCCTATGGGAACAAATCAAAATGGACTTATTTTCATCCCAGAGGATAAATGCCTCGAAATTTGGCAAACCAACTTTGTCTCTGCAGAAAGAATATTTTTTGATTCAAGGGACTGCATAAACCAAGTCTCGCTTTACGGACAAGGCAATCTCCTAAACGACAGCATTCTAGCTTACCATGTAAATAGAAGCGGAAGAACGGCTATTTATATGTTCAATTTAAAGTCCAAGCTGCATTATCAAATCCCTTTTGAATTATCTCCAGGAAGTGGACCTTCTGCCTTTGACTTCCCTCGGATGGCAATAGGTCCAAACAATGAGTACCTGTACTATGCTCACTTTCGATTATATAGGATTGATTTACCCAACTGGTCAGAAGGAATTCCATTTGGCCATAGCGATCCTTTTGACGGTGGTGAATTTACTCTCTATCCAAACCCATGTACAGATCAGCTGATGATTAAATCAACAATTGTATTTGACCGACTTATTATTTATGATTCAAAAGGTACTGCCCTGAAGAAAATGGAACAAAAAGAATTCCTTGGTAAACGGATCGATCTTAGCTTCTTGAATCCAGGGATCTATTATTTCTCTTTTGAGACTCAGAACCATGTGTTGCATAGGAAGGTCATAAAAGAATGATCGTACATTGCATTTCGTAGTATATTGAAGATTAGAACTATATCCTTATATTTGGGTATGTTCAGATCAGTTCTCTTATCCCTACTTCTACTTCCACAATTATCAAATTACAAACTCACAGCGCAGGTAACTGCCGTTGTTGACAAAGTTCAGAATCATGTTTTGTGCGATAGACTTGAGCTTTTTGAAAATTCAGTTTTAGCGTATTCTAGTTTCAAGTGTGCAATGATTGTTAACGACTCGATTGCATTCTTAGATCCCATCTGTGTCGATCAAGACAGGATCTATGGCGGAAGAGGTATAGACTCATGCTTCTACTATTGCGCGGATTCAGATACAAGCCTAAAGCGTTTTAATCAAAACACTTCAAGTTGGACCCGATTCACCGATATTTTTGCTTTTAAACCCGTTGCACACCAAGGTTCAGAATACTTTATTGAGAGAGTCTCGAATACTTTAGGTTCTTTCTCCTGGAGGCTTTGCCAAATTGTAAATGATACGATTCAAAAAGGATTAACCAATCTAGTTCCAGGATTTGAACCTCGATCCTGGCAGCGACAAATCCAATCCCGAGATAACTTTAGACGAGGTGGCTTATTCAGTAGCGGGACAAAGCTGTTTATTAGTCTTACAGATACTTCAGGCTCACAGCTCTTTGTAGGAGAAGTTAGAAATATCAATCAAGTTGACAGTTTATGTCAAATAACACTACCTAATGGCGTTGACTTTCCAGTTTTAGAAACTAAGTTTTCGGTCGGGGACTCTATTCTCACTTATCAAATTAAAGACACATATGGAATATCATCCTTGAATCATAACTTCAGAAGGACAGCATCAATCAACCTTAATAGATGTCAATATTCAGTCGAACAATTCCATGCACATCACGTCCTGCAAGCCTTCGGAGAAAACAACCAATATTACATAAGAGATGGGGAGTACCCTCGTAGAGCGTATTTTGGACATAAAAGTATAGATTCGATTGTGAACATGGCATCTTTAGCAGCACCTCTGAGCTCATTTAGGGATTTCTATGTATTCGGAGCTGATGATAGCAATAGGCTTTATTTCGCACCTGTCAGTCAAAAATTTGAAATCTGGAGAACGACGGGCAGCTTCACCGAGCGGTTTTATTATGACTCACTAAATACAAACAGTCCAAGTCTAGAATATGGAGCTACCGCATTTAACGACTCTTTATTTGCCCTTCTGGCAAACAGAAGTGGAAAAAAAGAATTATTTGTCTTTAAACAAGGAAATAGTAAATATTCCAAAATTGAAATTGATAGCAGTCTAAATATCAAATCATCCTGGCATCAACCTTTGATGCAATTTGACCCAAAAACCCCAAGAATATTCTTTGTCGCCGGAGGATATTCTGTTCCAGGATCGCTGGGGTATTTATTCTACGCTCCTATTCCAAGTTTTCAAAACACCGCTGGAACTTCAAGCATCAAAAACATTGATTTGAGAGTTTTTCCAAATCCTTCTGAAAAGGTGATTAATATTAAATCGTCTATGTACCTTAATCAGGTTTTGATCAGGGATCTATCGGGTAAAGTAATTTTAAAGGAACGTGATCTCCGTACGAAATCTAGAAGAATTGATTTGTCTAACTATACCCCAGGTGCTTACATGGTTGAAGTAGTCAGCGGTCAAAGCAATTATTTTAGAAAATTGATCGTCAAATAATCTAAAGATCCAAAGTGATCTGATTACCTGCTGTGAATCCTTCTTCCTTTGATTCAGTTGTCTCCTTTGGAGAGGCTTTTGGTTTGGCTTCGGACTTTTTAGGTTCAGTCTTCTTTTCTGACTCTTTGGTTTCAGTTTCCTTTGTCTCCGCCTCTGCTTTGGCTGGTTTTGACTCTACTTTCTCGTCTTTTGGCTTCTTTTTAGCCGGAGCTTTCGCTACTTCCTTCTTTTTTGATGGTTCTTCTTCTTTCTCCGTCTTAGCTTCTTTCGTTTCCTTCTTATCAGGCTGCGTTTCCTTAGCCTGTGGTCCTTTGTCGGGTCCCTGATCATCGGGTCCCTGGCCTGGGTCGTCAGATCCATCGTCAGGACCATCAATATCAGGCTCTATTAGTTCCAGGCTTTTTACTTTGTAAGGCGTAAGGCGATTACCCATGGCCTTTTGTCCCTTTACCGAGATGAAATCAGCAATGTCGACCTCTTCATCTTCCCGGTCGTTGCTTCGTTTATCAAATTGGATAAGACACTTAGGCTCTGGGTGAGCGGTCACAAATTCCATATGCGACTTCTCATGTTCAGTGATCAGGCTTTGTTTCTTCTCCGTTGGCTCTAAAGTGAAGCGCTTCACATTATACTGTTCCTTATCCCCATCAAAATAAACCATGGAATATACTTTCTCAGGGTCATAGCGCTCCATGATCAGGTAATCATCATCGAACTTGGTAGCCAGGGCATAGGAGCTCAGCACATATTCCCCGCTCTGCATTATGGTCAGGATCTTATCCTCGCCTTTGAATTCCCCAACAAAGTTTCCGCGACCATCTGTATTCAATCGGTGTACGGTATCGTCAAACCAGATCTTACGTGCGCCGAGGGTAGAAACCCCTTCTTCTTTTAATTCGATCTTATGGACGATATTCTTGGTCAGAATATTTCCCTTCACTCCCCTACCCTTTATGGCAAGTTCTTTAAAGTCAAAATCAAATTTGAGGTTCTTGAGTTTTGGTTTATGACGCAGAACCACCCGAATCACCTCTGCTTCACCATTTGGATTAGCAGTGAGATAGAGGATCTTCGACTTCGGCTTTCCGCCTGTGAGATCGTAATCTCTATCGCGCGTCACTGCATTCACCGCAAAGCGCTTGACCATGGCTCTCCCTCCAGCACCATCCTGGTAAACCAAATTATAGATCGTTCTTTTGTCTCCTTTTTTCCAGATGTCTACATGGATGATATCCTTTCCGAAAAATGCCTTTTCCTGGATCTTGGAAACGGTCATTTTACCATCCCTTCTGATCACGATGATATTATCGATATCAGAGCAGTCTTTCACAAACTCTCCTTCACCTCGTTTTAGGGCATAGCCCGCAAAACCTTCTTTGTAGTTCACATAGAGCTTGGCATTTTTGACCGCTACCTTGGAACGTTCGATGGTCTCAAAGGACTTGATCTCTGTTTTTCTTTCCCGTCCATCACCATACTTCTTCTTGAGATTCTTAAAGTAGTCGATCGCATATTCAACCAGATTAGCCAGGTAGTGTTTGGTCTGCTCGATCTGTTCCTCAAGCTTGGCAATATGTTCATCCGCTTTGAAGCTATCGAATTTGGAGATCCTTTTGATTCGGATCTCTGTCAATTTAGCCACATCCTCATCGGTCACTTCTCTAAGCAAGTGCTTTATGTGTGGCTTTAATCCTTTATGAATGAAGGAAATGATCTCTTCCCAGGTTTCCGCCTCCTCAATATCACGATAGATCCGCTTTTCAATAAAGATCTTCTCCAATGAAGCAAAGTGCCATTGCTCTTCGAGTTCACGTTTTTTGATCTCTAGCTCTAGCTGCAGAAGGTCTTTGGTATGATCCACTGACATGCGAAGCACCTCATGCACTCCAACAAAACGTGGTTTCTCGTCTTCAATCACCACTGCATTAGGAGAGATGCTCACTTCACAGTTGGTGAAGGCATAAAGTGCATCAATGGTTTTATCTGGAGACACATTGGTAGCCAGCTGAATATAAATATCAACTTCTTCAGCAGTATTATCTTCAATTCGTTTGATCTTGATCTTTCCCTTATCATTCGCTTTTATGATGGAATCGATGAGAGAGGTGGTAGTTGTTCCAAATGGAATCTCCTTGATCTTCAAACTTTTTTTATCAGGCTTCTCGATCCTTGCCCTTACCCTTATTCTGCCACCACGCGCACCCTCGTTATAGTTAGACACATCAACCATCCCTGCCGTAGGAAAATCAGGGTAAAGCTTAACCCTTTTACCCTGCAGGTGCTTGATCGCATTATCGATGATCTCAATAAAATTATGAGGCAACATCTTGCAGGACAAACCAACTGCAATACCTTCCACTCCCTGTGCCAGAAGCAAAGGAAACTTAACAGGAAGTGTTACGGGTTCTTTGTTTCTTCCATCATAGGAAGCCTGCCATTCTGTAGTTTTCGCATTAAAGGCGATCTCAAGGGCAAACTTTGAGAGCCTTGCCTCAATATATCGAGCCGCGGCGGCACGATCTCCAGTATAGATATTTCCCCAATTACCTTGAGTATCTATCAACAGGTCTTTTTGTCCCAGGCCTACCAGAGCATCCGTGATCGAGGCATCACCATGTGGGTGATACTTCATGGTATTTCCAACGATGTTCGCCACTTTGTTGTAGCGACCATCATCCATTTCCTTCATCGAATGAAGAATACGGCGCTGAACGGGTTTTAGACCATCGTTCACATGAGGAACTGCCCGTTCCAGTATCACATATGAGGCGTAGTCGAGAAACCAATTCTCGTACATGCCAGAGACCTTGATCACGTGACCAAGCTCATCCGTTTCATTCATTTCAGCCTCGGATTCAAAATCCTCGTCTCGCTCGTCTATATTTCCTTCTTCAGCCAAAGTTTATGCAGCCTCCTCTTCAATTATGTCTTGCTCAACCCTTAGGTTTTCAATGATAAACTCCTGACGTTTTGGGGTATTCTTACCCATGTAGAACTCCATCAGTTTCGCGATGGATGAGTCCTTTCCAACCAACACGGGGCTCAGTCGAATATCATCTCCGATAAAATTCTTGAATTCATCCGGTGAGATCTCTCCCAGACCTTTGAATCTCGTGATCTCAGGTTTTCCGCCGAGCTTTTCCATCGCAGTCCTCTTCTCTTCTTCGCTGTAGCAATAAAAGGTCTCCTTTTTATTTCGCACCCTGAATAATGGTGTTTCCAAAACATAGAGATGTCCATTCTTCACAAGGTCAGGAAAGAATTGCAGGAAGAAAGTGATGAGCAACAAACGAATGTGCATTCCATCCACATCAGCATCCGTGGCCAGGATGATCTTATTGTAGCGAAGTTCATCTAAACCATCTTCAATGTTGAGTGCCGCTTGAAGTAGGTTGAACTCTTCATTCTCATAAACCACCTTTTTGGTGAGACCAAAAGAGTTCAGGGGTTTACCCTTCAAACTAAACACTGCCTGTGTATTGACATTTCTTGCTTTGGTGATTGAGCCTGATGCAGAATCACCCTCCGTGATGAACAGTGTGGTCTCCTGTTTTCTCTCATCATCTTTAGGATCACTGAGATGTACTCTACAATCCCGCAATTTCTTATTGTGCAGACTAACTTCCTTTGCTCGTTTTCGAGCGATCTTCTTGATGCCCTGAAGTTCTTTACGTTCTTTCTCTGCGCGAAGGATCTTCTTCTGCAAACTCTCAGAAACAGCTGGGTTTTTGTGTAGGTAGTTATCTAATGCTTTAGATAGAAATTCATTAACAAAAGCGCGCATGGAAGGTCCGTCTGGACCAATTTCCTGGGAACCTAGCTTTGTTTTGGTCTGCGACTCAAATACGGGTTCGATCACCTTCACCGCCGCTGCCGCTACGATCCCTGAGCGGATGTCCACTGCCTCATAATTCTTTCCAAAAAAATCGCGTATGGTTCTCACATATGCTTCTCTAAAAGCTCCCTGATGTGTTCCTCCCTGTGTGGTGTGCTGACCATTCACAAATGAGTAATACTCTTCACCATAGGCATTGGTATGAGTAATGGCCACTTCAATATCATCGTCCTCCAGGTGAATGATCGGATAGATCGGATCAGCACTGATATTTTGATTGAGCAAGTCTTTAAGACCATTTTCAGATCTGAATTCTTTTCCGTTGAAGTGTATGGTTAAGCCTCGGTTCA
>CBFHWY010000066.1:0-15602 GCA_965659675.1 Salibacteraceae bacterium
ACACTCACACTTTCAACTCTGCAATTGTGTTCGACTTCGAAAAACTAGAGATCTACAAAAAAGCAAAGACCTTTAATGCTCAGATTAGAACCTTCATCAAGAAAAATAAGCTAGACCCTACAACAAAGGATCAGCTCAGAAGAGCAGCGTTTAGCGTGGTTCTGAATATCGCTGAAGGTTCGGGAAGATTTTCGAAAGCTGATAGACGAAACTTCTTTATTATTTCAAGAAGCTCCATTTTCGAATGTATCGCAATCCTTGATGTACTGAATGATGAACAGATTCTGAGTGACAGTTTATATGAGGATCTCTATCAAGATGCTGAGGAAATCTCAAAGATGTTATTCTCCATGATAAGGAATCTCAGCTAATCCTTGATCTTGTGAGATATAAAATCATCAGAGCGAGTGTGAGAGCGAGAGCGATTACACTGCTCTAATTTTACTTCCCGTTTAAACTAGCTTTGGTTTTACTTGCCTTTCAACAACCTGATCATGTGATCAAAGCAAAGCTGACTAGCTCCTTCTGAAGAATGAACATAGTCTTTAGATAGCTTGCCTAATTCTTTGAGCTTGTGCTCATCGAGAAGCACCTTCAGGTTGCGGATAAGGTCTGCCTCCCCACTTATTTCAAGTCCTCCTCCCCTGGCCTTCATTTCTTGAGCCTCAAGAAAACGAGCATTCTTTGGGCCAAACAGAACTGGAATACCAAAAACAGCAGGTTCCAATATATTGTGGATCCCCGACCCAAAACCACCACCAATATAAGCGATATCAGCATCCCTATACAAATGGGAAAGCATGCCTAGCTTATCATAGATCAATACATCCAAATCCTCATCCAGCAAACAGCCCTGAGAGTGAATACCCAAGCTTATGTTTTTGAGGTTAAGATCTTTATTATAGTCATTTCTGCTGATCTCATGGGGTACGATGATCAGTTGAAAATCTTTTTTCAACTTGCTCATTGCAGTAAGTAAAAACACCTCATCTTCTTTCCAGGTACTCCCAGCTATGATCAGTTTTCGTTTCGATTTTTCCCCATAGTCAAGTACTTTTTTTTGCTTCGATATTTCAATAACCCGATCAAAGCGAGTGTCACCTGCGACAATAACATTCTTAAACCCTCTTTCCTGTAAGAGCGCTTTACTCATTGCATCCTGAGTGCAAATGAGATCAATCTTAGAAAGTAAGCCTCGGGTTCTTCTTGCAAAGCTCCCAAACACAAAGTGGCCCTGACCAAAACGAGCGCTGATAAGCATTACTGGTGTAGCTGACTCCTTTGCCCTTATCAGTAGATTCTGCCAAAGCTCATATTTCACTAAAATCAAAATAGAAGGCTCCATGGATTTAAAGAGCCGCTTCATGCTATTCTTTCTGTCTAGTGGCAGATAGAACACAGCATCAACCTTATCATAGTCTTTACGAAGCTCATAGCCCGAAGGTGAATAGAAGCTCAGCACTATCTTGTGCTTAGTTTCACTTCTCACCAGTTCAATTAGCGGGCGAGCCTGCTCAAATTCACCTACAGAGGCACAGTGAAACCATAGTGCTCCTTTGTGTGCTTTCAACTGACTTAGATCCTGATTCTTCCTACCAATAATCCATTTTTTGGCTTTTGGGTTCGAAAAAGCTGCGATTCGAATTCCGAGTCCGTAAAGCTCAATGATGAAGTTGTAAAGGAGACCGACTATCATTGGTAATAAAACTCCTTGGGTGCTCTTTTATAGATGGGAAAGGTCCAGCCAAGCCTCAGCGCATAGGATAGATCAGAGCGCGACTGATCATATGGCTGCTTTAAGTCAAATTGGTATGATCTTCTGCCTCTTGTCAGGCCCTGATTCAGATCTACTCCTACAAGGAAGTTGATCAACCTGTTATTTGAGAAGAATCGATAGTAAATGCTTTCAGTTATAAGCAATCCATAGGTCATTCTATCATAACCCTTCGCATAGTCTTCCTGAATGGGTGAATACATATCATTTAACTCTCTGATCTTAACCCTGTGTTGCATAAAGCCGAGACCTGCCCCAACAGAGATCCCGCAGTTAGGATTTGGCCCAAGGTTAAAGAGCATTTTGCTCAAATGTGCATCGATTGAAATACCTCTCATCTCAAAGATCAGATCCCCAAATCGACCATCCCGTCCGATAATAGTTCCATCAGGCCCTCGCAAATTATCCAGCATGCTTCTTTCTTTTACCCTATTCCCAAAATGAAACATCGTATTTACACCATAAATGAAATTTGACCTGGATTTATACTCCAGTTTTGCGCCAATCGTGCTGAAGTATCCAAAACGTTGAGCAAGGTCAGCCGCAGGAAATGTGAGTGCTAAACTCGGTGTGATCATTACAAAATTGACACTCGAGTCGCGCATGCTCTTCTGAGCAAAGACTTGTGCGCTCAGCATAAGAGCCAACAATAAAGCAAGGGAATACCTCGTTGAAATACGTGAATTTTCGGGGAATTTGGACAAGTGTAGAAGGCTTTTCACGGGTCAAAAATAGCTATATTCGCAGTCTTTAAAATCAGTCCTACCTGAATGAATAAACTCCAACTAGTTGACCTACTCGGTCAGTACGATAAAATCTCAGATGAAGTTGATCAGGCAGTCCTTGATGTGATCAAGTCAGGAGCCTACATCAACGGTCCAGAAGTGAAAGCTTTTCAATCGGATCTTGAAACTTATCTCGGTGTTAAACATGTTATTCCCTGCGCAAACGGAACTGATGCCCTTCAAATTGCATTGATGGCGCTTGGACTAAAACCCGGCGATGAAGTGATCACACCTAGTTTCACATACATCGCAACAGCCGAGGTTATCGCGCTTCTTGGGCTAAATGCTGTTTTTGTGGAAGTGGATCCTGTAAGTTTTACAATGGATCCCAAGTCCTTGAGAAATGCCATAAGTGCTAAAACAAAAGCGATCATCCCTGTTCATTTGTATGGCCATGCCGCAGCTATGGACGAGATCATGGAGATCGCTCGCGAATATGATCTGAAGGTTGTGGAGGACACGGCACAGGCCCTTGGTAGCGATTATAAATCATCAAACGGTAAAGATCATAAGTTGGGAACCATAGGTGATGTTGGTTGTACTTCCTTCTTCCCTTCAAAAAACCTGGGTTGTTTTGGGGATGGTGGTGCGATGTTCACAAACGATGATGATCTCGCTCAAAACTTAAGAATGGTAGCCAACCATGGGCAGTCAAAGAAATATCACCACGATAAGATCGGTGTAAACAGCAGGCTTGACAGTATTCAAGCGGCCATACTTCGGGTAAAACTCCGACATCTGGATGAGTATATCCAGGCAAGAAATGCTGCAGCTGAATATTATTCTTCAGCATTTGAAGAGATTGGAGAGATAACAACACCCTCTACCGCCGACTGGTCTACTCATGGCTTTCATCAGTATACCATGAAGATCGAAAATGGCAAGAGAGACGAACTTCAAAAGTTTCTCAACGACAAAGGAATTCCTTCGAATATTTACTATCCGATCCCGATTCACAGGCAAAAAGGTTTTGAAGGAAAATATGAGTTAAAGCATTCTTTGGATCTCACTGAAGATCTTTGCAACAGAGTTTTGTCACTGCCGATGCATACCGAACTTGAGGAAGAACAATTACAATTTATCACAGAATCAGTCAAAGCGTTTTTTGAGTAGAATGAATATTGCAGTAGTAGGAACAGGATACGTCGGCTTGGTAACAGGTACTTGCCTTGCTGAAACCGGAAATTCTGTGACATGTGTCGATATCGACAAAGAAAAAGTTGAGAAGATGCAAAACGGAGTGGTGCCGATTTATGAACCAGGCCTGGAGGTTTTGTTTGAGAGAAACATCAAACAGAATCGTTTGCACTTTACCACCGATCTTGAAATGGCTGTGAGCAAATCACAGATCATATTCTTAGCATTACCAACCCCTCCGGGGGAGGATGGCTCTGCCGACCTTTCATATGTCTTAGGCGTAGCTGACCAATTAGGTAAAATGACCTCTGAGTATAAGATCATCATAGATAAAAGTACTGTTCCAGTAGGAACTGCCGATAAGGTTACTGCCGCTATTGCAAAGCATGCTAAAACTGAGTTTGACGTAGTATCAAACCCTGAATTCCTCCGTGAAGGCTTTGCTGTTGAGGACTTCATGAAGCCCGATCGCATTGTTATTGGAACCCAATCAGAAAGGGCAAAAGAAATTCTCGATGAATTATATCAACCCTACGTGAGACAGGGAAACCCAATTCTTTTCATGGATGAGAAGTCTGCAGAACTGACCAAGTACGCCGCCAATGCATTCCTGGCTACCAAGATCACATTCATGAATGAGATCGCCAATTTGTGTGAACGCGTAGGGGCAAATGTAGATATGGTGCGTATCGGGATTGGATCGGATAACCGTATCGGAAAACGTTTTCTATTCCCAGGCATCGGCTATGGAGGCTCATGCTTTCCAAAAGATGTTCAAGCAATCGTGAGATCTGCTCATGAGAACTGTATGGAATTGAATATTCTCAATGCTGTTATGAGTGTTAATGAAAAGCAGAAAACGATTCTTGTACCGAAGCTTAAAGAACATTTTGGTGAGCTAAAAGGCAAAAAGATCGCCCTTTGGGGATTGGCATTCAAACCAAATACCGACGACATCAGAGAAGCACCTGCGCTCTACATCATTGATGAACTCACAAAATTGGGTTGTGAAATTTCTGCTTTTGACCCTGAAGCCATGGAAAATGTCAAATCTCAGATCGGCGATAAGATCAACTATGGTGAAAGCCAATATGATGTTCTGCAGGATGCAGATGCACTGGTTGTTGCCACTGAATGGTCTGTGTTCAGAACTCCGGATTTCGACAAGATGTCTGGCTTGATGAAGAACAAACTCATCTTCGATGGTAGAAATCTATATGACCTCGATCATATTGAAGAAAGAGGATTTGAATACATTAGTATCGGACGCCCATGAAGAGAGTTTTGATCACTGGTGCAGCAGGTTTCTTAGGTTCTCACCTTTGCGACCGCTTCTTTAACGAAGGTTATCATGTCATTGGCATGGATAACCTGATCACAGGTGATCTAAAAAACATTGAGCACCTCTTTAAAGAGAAGAATTTTGAGTTCTATCATCACGACGTTTCAAAATTTGTTCATGTTTCTGGAGAGCTCGACTATATTCTGCACTTTGCTTCTCCAGCCAGCCCGATCGACTATCTAAAGATCCCCATCCAAACCTTAAAGGTTGGCTCCCTCGGAACCCACAATCTTTTAGGCCTGGCTAAAGCTAAAAACGCTCGTATTCTGGTAGCTTCTACCTCAGAGGTTTATGGAGATCCGATGGTTCATCCGCAAACGGAAGACTATTGGGGAAATGTAAACCCAGTTGGACCTCGCGGAGTATATGACGAAGCAAAACGGTTTCAGGAAGCAATGACCATGGCCTATCACAATTTCCATGGTGTGGAAACAAGGATCGTTAGAATATTCAACACCTATGGAAGCAGAATGCGTCTCAATGATGGAAGAGTGCTTCCAGCATTCATTGGGCAGGCTCTAAGAGGAGAAGATCTCACTGTTTTTGGCGATGGAAGCCAGACCAGGTCTTTCTGCTATGTGGATGATCTTGTAGAAGGAATTTACCGTCTCTTGATGTCAGATTACGCATACCCTGTAAATATTGGAAACCCCGATGAAATCAGCATCTTAGATTTTGCCAAAGAGATCCTGAAACTCACAGGAAGCGATCAACAGATCATCTTCAAGGAGCTTCCAAAAGACGATCCAATGCAACGTCAACCTAATATTGACAAGGCAAGGGAAGTGATCAATTGGGAGCCGAAAGTATCTCGCTCCGAAGGCCTTAAGATCACTTACGAATGGTTTCAGGATCTATCCGATGAAGATCTTCACAAAAGAGAACACAATACTTTCGAAGACTATATTAAATAGCATGGACTACTTCGCACATGAGACGGCAGTGATAGATGAGGGGTGTGAGATCTCCGAAGGCGCCAAGATCTGGCACTTCAGCCATATCATGCCAAATTGTAAGATCGGAAAGCATTGCAATATCGGCCAGAATTGTGTCATATTCCCCGAAGTCATCCTTGGAGAGAATGTGAAGATCCAGAACAATGTTTCGGTTTACACCGGAGTAACTTGCGACAAGGATGTTTTTCTTGGGCCTTCTATGGTATTCACAAATGTCATTAACCCGCGCAGCGGAGTAAATAGAAGAGGTCAGTATTCAAAGACACATGTTGGCGAAGGTGCATCCATTGGGGCAAATGCAACGATCGTATGCGGTCATGATATCGGGAAGTTTGCCTTCATTGGCGCTGGTGCTGTGGTTACAAAAACAGTTCCCGATTATGCATTGGTGGTTGGAAACCCAGCAAAACAGATCGGTTGGATGAGCGAATACGGTCATCGACTTGAATTTGAGAATGGTATTGCAAGCTGCCCTGAAAGCGGAGAGCGCTATGAGCTAAAAGAAGAAAAAGTAGAAAAGATCAATTGAACTTACTATGAACGTTTACGAACAAATCATAAATAAAGAAAGCAAGATCTCAGTGATCGGTCTGGGCTATGTAGGCCTTCCTATCGCATTGGAATTTGCGAAACACGTACCGGTTATCGGATTCGATATCAACGAAGAGCGTGTAGAAATGATGAAGAACGGACAAGATCCAAGTGATGAGCTGGACTCTTCTGAGTTTGATGATCGGGATATTGTTTTTACCGCAAATCCTGAAGACCTTCGGGATGCTACTTTCCATATTGTGGCGGTACCAACCCCGATCGACGACTTTAACCAACCCGATCTGCGTCCCCTAAAAGGAGCGAGTACTACTGTCGGGGATGTCCTTAAAAAAGGAGACTATGTGGTTTTTGAATCTACTGTTTACCCAGGTTGTACAGAAGATGATTGTGTGCCAATTCTCGAGTCGCGTTCAGGCCTTAAGTTTGTTGAGGATTTCAAAGTTGGATACTCTCCAGAACGTATTAATCCAGGAGATAAGGAACATACTATCTCTAAGATCCTGAAAGTAGTGAGTGGTTGTGATGACGAGTCGCTCGATGTGGTTTCTAAGATCTATGAGATCATTGTAGAACCTGGAGTCCACAGAGCTCCTAGCATTAAAGTTGCTGAAGCTGCGAAGATCATTGAGAACACACAAAGGGATCTCAATATCGCTTTGATGAATGAGCTCTCTATCATCTTTAACCGAATTGGCATCAATACCTTTGATGTGCTCGAAGCTGCGGGAACCAAATGGAACTTCCTGAAATTCTTCCCTGGTCTGGTTGGTGGACACTGTATTGGGGTTGACCCTTACTACTTAACATTCAAATCAGAAGGTGTAGGTTATCACGCGAAGGTGATCAACTCTGGAAGGTATGTGAACGATTCCATGGGTTTCTATGTAGCCAAACAAACGGTGAAAAAGATCCTTTCCAAGGGGAAAAATATCGCTGGAGCAAAGGTTCTTGTGTTGGGAGCAACATTTAAAGAAAACGTGAGTGACGTAAGAAATTCAAAGGTATCAGACGTTGTAAAGGAGCTCCGCTCCTACTCTGTTCAGGTAGATGTGGTTGACCCTCATGCGGAGTCCAAGGAGCTGGAGGAAGAATATCACTTTGGCTTATCAGAGAATTTAAACACTCCATATGACGCTGTTATTCTTGCTGTGAATCACAATGAATATGTGGGCAAGCCTGAATCTTTCTTTAGAGATATGATGGATGATCAGGGGATCTTCATCGATATTAAAGGAGTATACAAGGATCAGATCAAAGAGCTCGAATACTGGAGTTTATAGGATGAAGATTCTGATCACAGGAGGAGCAGGCTTCATTGGCTCTCATGCAGTTCGTCATTTTGTAAAGAAGTATGCGAATTACGAGATCCATAATCTCGACAAGCTTACCTATGCAGGAAATCTCGAAAACCTTGGAGATGTTGAAGATGCTGCAAACTATCATTTTGTTAAGGGTGACATTTGTGATGAGACATTTCTATTTGAACTTTTTGACAAAGAGCTTTATGATGGGGTCATTCATCTTGCGGCAGAATCACACGTAGATCGATCGATCACCGATCCACTCGCTTTCGTAAGAACGAATGTGCTCGGTACAGTAAACCTTCTCAATGCTGCAAAGCGTATTTGGGGAGAGGAAGCCAAAGAGAAACGTTTCTACCATGTTTCAACAGATGAGGTATATGGTTCTTTGGGCGCTACGGGCCTTTTTACGGAAGAAACTTCCTACGACCCTAAAAGTCCCTATTCAGCCTCTAAAGCCTCCTCAGATCACTTCGTAAGGGCATATGGGAACACTTATCGTATTCCTTATGTGATATCGAACTGCTCAAATAACTATGGGCCCTATCAGTTTCCAGAAAAGCTGATTCCTCTTTGCATCAATAATATCGTCAATGATAAGAGCCTTCCGATATACGGAAAAGGCGAAAATGTGAGGGATTGGCTTTATGTTGAAGACCATGCAGAAGCCATCGACCTCGTCTATCACAAAGGAAATTCTGGTGAAACTTATAACATTGGTGGCAATAACGAATGGACCAATCTAGAGTTAGTGAAATATCTTTGTGACGTGGTGGATGACGCCCTCGGAAGAGAACAAGGTACTGCTCAAGAACTGATCACTTTCGTAACCGACAGAAAAGGTCATGATATACGTTATGCCATCGACTCTTCCAAGATATCCAAAGACCTGGGCTGGATGCCAAAACATCAATTTGAAGAGGGCATTGTGTTAACCGTTAAGTGGTATCTTGAGAATGAGACCTGGCTAAAACACGTAGTCTCTGGTGACTATATGAAATATTACCAGGAACATTATGCATAAAAAAAGGGGAACGCAAACATCACCCTTTCTCCTTTTTACTTTTCACCCTTCGAAGAGCTCAGGGCAAGCTTTTTACTTTATCCTAGAAGGACCACAGATCATGTTCGAAATGGAAGATCTCTGTTTTGATTCTTTCCGCTTCCAACAAGGCATCAATACCTGTTTTGTACTCAGATATTTGACGGTCATAAACATTTGACTCCTTGTATATGGTAGATTCGAACTGTCTCTTCCAAAAAACATCTTCATAGGTTCGTCTTTCAGCATCATTCTTTCGGTTATAGACTTCTGCATTCGCAAATACATAACGAGCCTCCGGGAAGTAGATCCAGAAAAGGTCCTCCATAACGAGTTCACCTGCATCGTTTACGCTCTCCTTTACCGGTTTGATACCGATGATTCTAACATCCATCACAGAACGTTCTCTTTCGAAGAACCAGTCTTCCTTGATCTCGTAAAACTTGATATCTTCAGAGGTAACAGCTTCTTCAATCTCTTTCGAGCCGGAAATGTTACCATCCTCATCATATTCATTGATAGTCTTGACGCTAAAAAGCTTTTTCCTAACTTCATCTTCTGTTAAGGGCTTTCTAAACATATCGTCGGGAGCAACTGCCGAACCAGGATCATAAGCTGTAAGCGTTCCTTCTTCAAGCAACGCTTCTTTCATGATCGCAAAAAGATTCTTACGTCCTTGCTTTGCTTCATCGCCGATCGGGAAATAGAAAACCTGATTCCTCTTCTTTCTAAGCTCAATCCTTCTCCATATACGCTTGGACCACATAACGTCAGCCTCACGTAAATGAATGTAAGGAATCACCTTTCTGGAAGGGGAATTCTCTTTCACATAGACCCCATCCAATACCGTACTTTCCTGAGCATTCACTGAGGTAGTGAAAGTCAATATAACCAATGCTGATATTAAAAAGAGTCTAGTTCTCATATTAGTCTAATTCAATGATGATATTACTTTCCAGTGCCTTTTTAGGACCTCCATCAGATCTTTGAGCCACAATATCCTTAATGATGATATTTTGACCTTTTCTCATCTTGTTCATGGTACTCTTCATCTGTGGAGTGATACGATTACCCTTTCCTGGGTATGTTGTTGATTTTCCCCCAGAAGAAACCACCATCTTATAAGAGGTCACTCGGAACTTAAGATCAAATAAGAAATCTTCAAGAACGGCAGAAACAAACTGACCTGAAGAGGCCTGTGCTTTAGACATTTTGAAGGATCCTTTCTTACCCATATATGATGCGACGGGTAGAGGAACGGGCTTAATTCTATACTTGATAGGCTTAAAGTTAGGTGCATTAGGCCCTGAAGCTCGAACTGCAACATTTACTTCTTTTGATTTAAGGTTATCAGAAGGAATCACTTCATACTTACCTTCAGCCTTACTTATGGTTTTAACCTGGCACCCACTCACACTTAAAGTGAGGTCTGCCGGAGACATCCCAGCTGCTGAAATCTCAACTGGGTTTGCCAGTCCCTTGTAGAACACATTCATCTTCGTTGGTGAAACTACCAACGATGGTTTAGCAGCCTTGAAAGAAGAAGTGAACTTATATGGCTTGTAGTTACCGCGAGGACCTTTGATCTTGATCAAGCCTCCCCATTCGTAATCACCAGGTGTAGTTGGGACAAATGAATAACTTGCAACACCATTTTCAATAGTCACTCCATTGGTATCAAATTCAGCCAATTCCATTTTTACAGAATCCAAACCTTGAATTTTCCCATCTTTAACTGCTGCCATCTCAAGCTTTGGATCAGATGTTGTGCTATATGCCGCAACGATCACCTGGGCTTTAAATGAATCTCCTACAGTAATATAGGTTCCATTTTGAGGAATCACTTTTGCCTCCAGTGTATCAAACTTAAAGTCATCTGCTGTGATATCACTCATCAATCTTCTAAGCACTTCTGCTTCAATATTTCTTATATCCGCTTGAAACCTTGAAAGGTTAGTTACGATTGCAGCTAGTGGTAAGTGATAGAAATTCGCTATTTCCCATTCCTCTTCCAACTCGTGCATCTTTACTGGCCCAAGTGGAATCTGAACATCTTCTTGAGTCTCACCTTCTTGAAGGCTCAAAGCTTCCGTAACTTCTGAATTGAACTTCGCGATCATCTTTTTAAGACGACCTGCAGAGTACTCATATTGAGGAGTACCTTCTTTCCACATGGCACTCTTATCAGAGCCTACCAAAACAAAAGTTCCAACCTCCTGGTTGTCTTTATTCTCAACTTTCTCAAGAGGACGCTCCTTTGCTTGTTCTTCAGTGATCTTATCTGCCTGAGCAATGATCTTGATCTTGATCTCCTCCAACAACTCATCGATCTCCTCTGCGTCGTCAGCGATCATTTTCGCTCGATCATAGAATGGCTTCACCTTTTGTCTGTCAGACTGCAGCAAGCGCTCAAACTTATTATAGGTAGCATCGATCTTGTGCTCGAAGTGCATGGTAGTCTCTTCAAGACCATCATTGATGATCACGAAAGAATGCAGAATCTCTTTTGACACATTCATCGCAAGTAGTGCAAGTAGCACTAAGTACATGATGTTGATCATCTTCTGCCGTGGTGGTAAATCTCCTAATGACATCTATCAGGCTTTTTTAGTGGTTAGTATAATAGTTTATTAATTGATTTACCCTCTGTTACCAGACATTGCAGTGAGCATATTACCATAAACGGTATTAAGCTGACTTATATTGTTCGAAAGCTCAGCCATCTGGGCTTTGTAATTTTTCGCGTCTTCTACAGAATCGTGAAGGCTGGCAAGAAGCTCTTCAATTCCACCAAAATATTTTTGCGTTGCCTCTAATTGAGACTTACTTCCTTCAACTTGAGCGGCATATGTCTGATTCAGTTGCTCAAGATTAGAACTCATTGAAGCAAGATGTTCTCCTAAACCGGCTCCAGCTTCTGAATTCGCAGAAAGTCCAGTTAGTGATTCAGCAGCTTTTGCATAAGTATCACTCAGCTCGCCAACGTTTGACGCTGCAGAGCGAATGCTGTTAACGTACTCATCTGTTGCCACTGAAGCATCAGAAACATCTGCTAATCTATCCGTTGTGTCTTTTAGTCCTCTAAGACCTGTCCCAAGACTTTCGATCAACTCCGGACCAATCTTCGCTTCTTCGAGCATATTGTCCAATTGCTCTGTTACAGGAAGGTCACTACCTGCTGTAGACTCTGTATCTTCAATTTCATCATAGTCATCCGCTTCCTCGTCATCATGAGCAAGTTCGGGATAAACTTTAGACCAGTCAGTAGAAAGGTGCTGTGGTTCAAGAGCCCCTAATAAGAAAAGCAAAGCTTCTGTAGAAAGACCGATGATAAGCATGATTGATGCTCCTGGATAGTGCTGAATCTTAAACAAGGCTCCGATGATCACAACAGATGCACCTGCGGACATACCCCAGTTAACAATAGTTTTCCCTTTTACTGTTCCATATAGAAACTGCGGTAATCCGCCTTTTTTCTTGCCTGACATAGCCTATTAATTTATTTGGTTAGAAATTTTGTTGTTCAAATATAAGATTAGATTGAAGACTTACCCATACCGAGGTATGACATTACACATCTGAATCCTACGTAACTTTTCGCAGTATCCTGATATTCATAAGTACGGGTACTTGTTTGGATATAGTATCCAACATCTTTCCAGCTACCACCACGGATAACTTTCCTCTTCAATACAGGCGGATCATCATCCTTCGCTTCATAGCGATAATCCATATTTAAATCGTGAGCAAAATCAAGTGAAGATTCATCAAATGCATTAGAAGTCCATTCTGCAACATTACCAGCCATACAGTAAAGGCCGTAGTCATTTGGTTCGTAACTCATCACTGGAACAGTGTGAATCCCGCCATCATCATAGTAGTTACCTCTCAATGGCTTAAAGTTAGCCAGGAAACATCCACGTGTATTTCTTATGTATGGTCCTCCCCATGGGTATGGAGAAAGATCAAGTCCACCTCTGGAAGCGTACTCCCATTCAGATTCCGTTGGGAGTCGGAAATCCTGAACCCAGGTACCATCCAAACTCTTAAGGAAGTTATTCAGCAATTGCGTTCTCCAAATTGAGAATGCTCTGGCTTGCTTCCATGAAACCCCCACTACGGGATATTCATCATAGGCAGGATGCCAGAAATACATATTGGTCAAAGGCTCATTATAGGAGTATGTGAAATCATGCACCCAACATAATGTATCCGGATAAACGTTGATCTCATCACGTTTGATGAATATGGATCTATCCGTCAAACCTCTTTCACGTAGATTGTCGCCGTTAATCGTTGGATTTTTACGCGCTGCATCCTTCCAATCGATCCAGAAATACTCATAGATCAACTTTCTGGTGTCAAGCTCTCGTCTTCTATAGAACCTTTCATACTCAGGAAGGAACATCACAGCTAAGGCTTCTCGCTCATCTGGAGCGTTCCAATCTATTCTGGTTCTCCAGTTCAGGTATGGAGGCTCAAGATCCTCTCCGAACTCGTTTACCAGAATAAGGTAATCTTCTTCACTAACTTCTTCACCAAGAATTTTTCTAGCGATAGAATCTCTAACCCAATAAACGAATTGTCTGTACTCGTTATTCGTGATCTCTGTCTCATCCATGTAGAATGGAGAAACGGACACCGTTTTACTCCTACTGGTGTAGGCATAAGGTGCATCCTGATCACTTGGACCCATATTATAACTGCCAGGGGGTATGTATAGCATTCCATACGGATCAGGCTGATACCAGACCACTCTACCCTGAACGCCGATTAGCTCTCCCTCGCCCGTTGCTCCACAAGCTGTGAGCAGCGCAGAAAGAAGCCCTATATAAAGTAAGCGTTTCATGTTACCTCCCGTTTTAAAAGTAGCAAATGTAGTTTTTTTTTTGAGTTATCCTCAATCTGATGTTGACGTTCCCAATCAACTCAGAATATACTCTAACGCAGCATTTTTCAAAATGTTACAAGAACAGAACTGTTCTGTGCTTTTGAACTTTTGGTTTTGGTGTGATCTTAAAGCAATAATTCAGCATGATCTCGTGTGATCCTGAATGGAACGAACGAAGCTGATTCACTCCTATATCATATGAATACCCAATTCTCGCAACCCCAGGACCCAGTGGGTAAAAGACCCCGAAAATAGGTGCTATGACGTCCTGTGGACGGAAAGAAACTCCACCCCAGAACATATCATTATAAAGTGCGCTAACATTCAAATCAACCTGAGTTGAACGACCGTCTGTTTTAATAAAGGTGCTGGGCTCCAAACTCAAAGTAGAAGTAAGGTCATAACTATATCCACCCATAATGTAATAGTGACGGGCAACATTATAGTTTCCTCCATTGGTCTCTACTATACCTTCGGAAATGTGATTTGTACTAATACCAGCATAAAGTTTATCAGTATGATAATACAAACCAAAGGTCATGTCGAATACTGTACCTGCAATATCCTGCCCCTTGGCAAGGGTCAGGTCTGTTGTAGGATCGTCCAGGGCAACCCACTGACTTCCGTCAATTCCTGTATTTAACATCCCCAAACCAATACCAGCGGCAATAGTACCAGGACCCAAAGACCTTCTGTAAGCATATGCCAGTCTGGCTCCAAAATAGCTGATAGGACCAATTTGATCGCCGAATACGGTTCCACCAACGCCTCCTTTAAGTAAGCTTACAGGGGCATGGCCGGAAACCAATCCGGTAGTAGGTGCGCCGTCAAAACCAGACCATTGTTGACGTCCAAGTGCTGTAACACAAATGGCATCTTTACTTCCAGCGACGGCAGGGTTAGGGAACAAACGATTGAACATGTACTGACTAAACTGGGGGTCCTGCTGAGCGTGAACACCTAAAGTTGTAAGTACTGCGACAAGTATCAGTAGTTTCCTCATAAGTAACATTCTCGGAATAGCTCGCTAAAATAGCAAAAATTTAAATCAAAAAAGAATGAAATTTAACTTTAGACCACGCCATCAAAATGAACTTGGGGACATTTTCATTCATAAACTTTGGTTTTCAGGAGTATAAAGTCTACTCTTTCTTATCAATATAGCTTCCGATAACTCTTTTGCCATTTTTCAGGAAGCTCATCATTGCAGGCCAATTGGTAATCGGTGTATGAACATGGCACTAATTGATGGCGGCTCAGCTTTCTCATTTTAGATTCAGCCAAAGGAACGTCCATCCACCAACGATCACTTTTTAAATTCTTATAGAATACAAGCTCTCCGATCTGCGCCTGAGAATTAGCCACCGTATACTTCAGGAAATCTTTTTTGCTCGTAACAGGCGAATCATTCTTTCGCTGATAAAAGCCTTCAATGAAATACCACACCATTTGAGCGAGAAGATGACCAGTGATCTCTTTGGAATCTTCACCTGGGTTATACTCATAGAATCCAACCGAGCTCAACTTATCGCTCAAGCCCGCATAACGCGTGATCTGACAAGCCTCTTCACCATAAAAACCATTGGGTGTAGCTCTTTTATTACCAGGGGCATCTGAATGACGAATTGCTGACATATCAAAGCTGAGCATGTCTGCATTCCTCACTATGGGCTCTACCTCCTGCATGTCGGCTCTAACCTGACCTAATCTGTAAAAGTCGAAATTAAGCTTGTCCATAAGGTCGAGCTGTTCCTGACTCACAAAATAAGATTGATAGCCCAGGTTGCTATAATTGAACAGAAAATTAGGCTGGCTCAATATG
>CBFHWY010000067.1:0-14571 GCA_965659675.1 Salibacteraceae bacterium
GTGAACATCAATTTCGAAGGTATCCCTCTCCTGTACCGAACAAACGATTTTTATCAATGGCCAGGTGGTGACACTTTTGAGAAGCTAAAACAAAAGTCTTTAAAGCATGATCTTCTAATTCTTGGATCATCTAAAGCATATCGAGGCATAAACTGCGAAATGATGGAGCAAAGTTTTGGAGCTAGCTTAAATTTTGGAACTACAGCTCAAGATATTTGCGGATCATTACACATTTTAAAGTCATATCAACCTGAGATCCAGGCGAAAAAACTCATCATTGAAGTTTCACCTGCATCATTTGAATCAAATGGCTTTGAGTGTGCAGCTAACCTTAATTCTAATGGCGCAGGGCTTAGCTACTTTTTAAATTCAGCATCCTACAAAGACTGGCGATTGGTGAATTGTTTTGTTGCTTTTAACTTTGATAAAAATGTAGAGAGCTTGTATGAAAAACAAGGCTACCAGAATTGCGGTTCTGTAATGAGTGAAGAAACACTATCAGAACCCTTGGCTGCATCGGTCCACAGTTCATTTGATTGCAGACTTGAGCAGCAGGAGTGCTTCGAAGAATTACTGAAATACCTGGAAAAAGAAGATATTGAGGTATTACTTGTAAGCTTACCAATACCTGAAGAGATCGACCGAAACGAACATGAAGAGTTTGTGAATTACCTCAGAAGGTATAGCTTTCCAGAAGGCATTCGTTATTTAGATCTCAACAAGCTTGATGAGTTAAAAACTGAGAAACATTTTTATGATCACATTCACTTGAATAGATCAGGGGCGGAAATTCTGAGTGCTGAATTAATAAATAGGTCTAAAAAGTTGTTCAAGTGAAAAAACTTGTTTGCTACACCTTAAGTTATCCATACGGAAGAGCTGAACAGTCTTTCCTTCAACCAGAAATGGAACTGTTGCAAGAGTATTTTGACGAAATCTACCTTGTACCTCTAAGTGCTGACAATAAAAAGGTGTCGCTAAATGAGAAGCTCAAATTAATCGACCTGCCTGAAGGCCAGGTATTGGACAAAAAGCTATTCATAAAAAGATTCTTAACGCTTTCCTTTCAAGACTTTAGCAGAAGGCCATTAAAGTTTTTAAAGATCATTCGCAGCTACATGAGCTACGTAAAAACACTTTGCTTGCATCAACAGAGTTTAGAAAGAGCACTTTACAAACTAGAGCTCACCGGTGAAAACACTGTTCACTACTCCTATTGGCTGAACGATTGGGCTACGATCTTATCCGGCATAAGCACTATTCCTTCAAGACTCAAAGTGAGCAGGGCACATGGTTTTGATCTCTACGAAGAAAGGAGTCAATATGGCTTCCAACTATTTCGACAATCTCAGTTGGACAAATTCCACAAGGTATTTACTGTTTCAGAAATGGGTAGAAGGCACCTGGGTAGTATATTTCCCTCCTTTAGTTCAAAAATTGAAGTGGCACGATTGGGGAGTCCTTCATTGAGACATATAGTAGATCGTCAAAGGTCGAATACTTACCGCCTGCATAGCTGCTCAAGTTTGATTCCCTTAAAAAGAGTGGATAGGATCATTGAGACCTTGCGGCATTCTAAGTCGAGGATTCATTGGACTCATGCGGGTGATGGCCCAGAAAAGCAACAGATATTAGAGCAAGCGAAGATGCTACCTGAACATGTATCCTATGAATTTCTAGGTCATCTGGAATGGAAAGAGAACCTAAAGTACTATGAGGATAACTGGATCGACCTCTTCATACATTTCAGTAGCTCGGAAGGAATTCCGGTGGCGATTATGGAGGCTCTCAGTGCAGGAATACCAGTTATGGCAACAAATGTCGGTGGCGTTCCGGAAATCGTAAATGATCCATTGTTGGTCGCTGAAAATGAAATAGGGGAGAGTTTGGCAAAGAGAATAGATAAGCTATTGAGCAGTGGTAAGTCAAGGGAAAGTGTATATCGCGAACAACTTCGCGATTTTTGGAGCAAGAATTACTCAGCTGAAGTGAATTACAAAAAATTCGCATCGTATCTTCAAAGTTTAATTTAGCTCAAGACAATTCACGATTACATCTAATGGCAAATGAACTTATTCTTTTAGTTGCGTATCAGTTCCCACCTTGCGGTGGAGCAGGCGTTCAAAGGGTTGTTCAACTTTGCAAGTATTTTCCTGAAAATGGGATTGATCCGCTGGTATTAACCACAAATGAATCAACCTACCTCAAGGAAAATCGAAAACTGGATGAGAGCCTAAACTCATTTATTCCGTCAGATCAAAAGAAGATTGAAATCTCGAACCCATTTCCATTTAAGCTAAAGGACGTGCTGCTGAAATTGAAGCTTTATCCAATATTATGGTATGTTTTCTATCCTATTTTATGGGAAGTAGAGTTTAGTTGGGCGATCAGAGTTTGCTTTTCATTAAGAAAGATCTTTAATGAATATCAAAATAGTATCGTTCTCACGACAAGTGGCCCATTCTCCAGTATTCTGATTGGATTGGTTGCTGCCAAAATTTTTGGAAAAAAGTGGATCTGTGATCTGCGAGATCCCTTTACTGATGCTTATGCCTGGAACTTTCCTTCAATGCTGCACAATAGAGCTATTAGAAGGGTTGAGCTGTGGAGTATATCTAAGGCCATGAAGGTGGTAGTTACCAGTGAAGCGACAAAGAATCGCTATGCTGAACTAGGAATATCTGCAGAAAAGATTATGGTAATTACAAACGGTTATAGTTGAAGCAGATAGTTTATACCGGAACCTTAGATGGATATGATCCTTCACATCCAAAGTATCAACAACGGAGCGGTTTATCCAAGTATCTTTTGCCTTACAACTCGCAAACCACCAAACCATTTACTCGATCCGGATACTTTCTTTTGAGAGCCATTCGAATGGCTTATTTCAACAACCCCAGTCTTGACTCTTTGATCCATTTCAATTTCTATGGAAATATAGATAAGGTAAATCAGGACCAGGTAAAGGAATTTGGCATAGAAAAGCTGGTCGATTTTCATGGATATTTACCGAAAAAGGAATTAGCAAAACTTGAAAAGAAAGCAGATGGGTTTTTTTTACCGCTCGAAAGTGGTTCTGAAGAGTTTGAGAGACCTCTTTTTATTCCCGGAAAACTCTTTGAGTACATGAAATGGAAAAAGCCTATACTTTGTCTTGCCCCTGAATCTGATGTCAAGGATATTCTTCGAATGTCTGGCTTAGGCTTGTGTTTTGACCCTGATGATTCAGACTCAATATGTAAAGGCATCGTTCAAATAGCGGAGACAAAAGATTTACAACAATTAATTAGCCCAAAAAACGACTACATTGCTTCCTTTGCATTTGAATCTATTGCTGAGGAATATTCAAGGCTGATTAAGGATAGTCTATGAAAGATATTGTTATTGTAATTGGAACGAGACCTAATTTCATCAAGGTAACTCGATTTAAAGGTCTGGCCGAAAAGTTTGGTGTGAATGTGAGAATTATTCACACTGGTCAACATTACGATAAAGAAATGGCCGATGTCTTTTTTGATCAGTTTGGCTTGCGTCCAGATATATTCTTAAACATCAAATCAGGCAGTCAAATAGAACAAATCGCCCAAATAATGAAAGGTCTGGAGCGAGAGTTCTCGAGTCAGAGTCCTGATGTGGTTTTAGTTCCGGGCGATGTAAATAGCACCTTTGCTGCGGCTTTTGTTGCACATCGAATGGGTATAAAAGTGGGCCACATTGAAAGCGGTTTGAGATCAAGAGACATGGGAATGCCCGAAGAGGTCAATCGAATTCTTACGGATAAAATAACAGACCTTTTTTTTGTTACAGAAAAAAGCGGAATCGAAAATCTTCGTTCAGAAGGAGTAAACGAATCAAAGATTCATTTTGTAGGGAATACGATGATAGATACCCTTGTTCGACATGAGTCAGAGATTGCAGCATCAGAGGTGCTAGACGAACTGGAAATACATTCACCTTATGCACTAATGACTCTCCATCGACCCTCAAATGTTGATTCCTTAGAAGCACTTCAAAAAAGTCTGGAGGTCATTAAAAGGGTGGCGGAAAAGTTGAACTTGGTTCTACCATTGCATCCAAGAACCAAAAAGTCACTGAAGAAATATGACCTTCTGAACACCTTGGAAGCTAATTCAAATATAAAGCTCGTTGGTCCTCTTGGGTATTTCGATTTTCAAGCCCTGGTAAAAGATGCCAAATTTGTCATTACAGATAGTGGTGGCATCCAGGAGGAAACTACATTTCGCCAGGTTCCATGTATTACCTTGAGGAATAATACAGAACGACCGATCACGGTTGAGCTAGGTTCTAATGAGTTGATGAAGATGGACCCATCTTTAGTTGAGCAGGCGGTAGACTCAATTCTTAATGGAACATGGAAAAGCTCTGAAGTTCCAGAAAATTGGGATGGTCAATCAACAGAGCGAATTCTGGATGTGATCAGAAATGATCTGAGTTAGTTTTAGAACCTCTATCAAGCATATCTTTGCAATGCTATTGACACTATCATGGAAAACTCTTACTTTAATGAAATTAAAGCCCTATCAGCCAAAATTCCTGATCGCAGAGCATTTCATTTGGCATGTGAGCCAGTTTTTAAAAAGATGCGTGACGATCAGTCTTTTTTTGATCAGGTTGTTGAGCAAAATTTAAGGGATCAAAACTTTCTTGAGCAACAATGGTCGCTGTACAACATTCCATATCTATACATTGGAGAGACCAATGATTTTATTCTAAAATATCATCTCTTTGTCCCTTTAGAATCTAAGGAAAAAGGTATTGCCGCAGCATGTATTCATCATCATACAAACTACTATTTGAGCTCAACGGCAGTTTATGGGCCGGGTTATGAGTCTTTTTTGTTTGACCGCTTTCCGGAGGTAGACGAAAAAACATTAGAGGTTGATTTGAAAATCACCAAGAAGTTCACCCAACAAGATTGGCCTATTTCAAGGGTTGATTCCTGGGAGCCACATCTGGTTTTTAACCCTGATTCTTTATCTGCAACCTTAGTGATGTGGACACCTGATAAAAAGCGAAAGACAGATAGTTTACGCCATAACCCAATTCTGAAAAAGCTGAAGAAACCACTATTGTCTGTGATTCATAGTCTGAATTTGCAGAGGGGGTTGGGAGTTTCAGAAAAGAAAACCTACCAATATTATCCAGGAAAGGACACCTTTTTGGCGATCGATGAAGATGAATATTTTGAGCCAACAAGGAAGGCAATTGGTCCAGAGGTTGACGACTACTCAGTCAAGACAATTGTTGGCTTCATTCAAAGAATGAATTTTAAGAATGATTCATTTATTGACGAATTACTAGAAAACCCTTCTTTACCGAAAACATATCAAAAATACCTTCTCATGCTCCGAAATGGAGAGCCCATAGGTGATACATTTGCTAAATCAGAGATAAACATCCCTCAAAAAAGATTTACGAAAAGCGATGTTCTTAGTTTAGTAGCTGAATAAGAACCATGCTCTACATTACATTATTGGATCAGTTTCATCCTGGAATCTATAAGTCTCAGGTAATTGATGTTTGCAAATACCTTAAAGATAAAAGTTCCAAGCCCCTTCGTTTGATACCCTTCTTATCTATTCGAGAGATCCAAAGGTCTGATAATCATAAGAAGATAAAGGAACTTTATTCAGACTCTCAGGTATTACCTGCATTTCCGGGACTGGCAAAGTACAGACTTACTGCCGTTTTCCTGGCTGTCTACCTTTTGTTCACTGGTGAACGAAAGATCATCGCCAGAAATGCCTTTGCTGCAACAATTGCCTTAACATTGAAAAGTTGGGGGCTTGTTACAAAATTAGTCATAGACGTTAGGAGTTCACTGACAGCGGAGATCAATGAATACGATTCATTTCCAAATGAACGTTTGAGAAAAGAAATAGCGGAAACGGAGAAGAAAGCAATTTTAAATGCGGATTTTCGGATTGCTGTTTCTCAGTCGATGGTTGATCATTGGAGAGTTGAGTATGGGTATGAAGGTAACCATCATGTGATCATACCTTGTACTTTGAACAGGGCTGTATTTGAGGATCATAGATTAGATCAGGATGAAATTAGAACGCAAAGAAGAGAGCTTGGGTTTTCGGATGAAGATATCATTTTGATTTTTTCTGGATCTTCCGCACCCTGGCAAGGCAAAGTACTTAAAGAACAAGTGCTGAATCATTATTTGGAACAAGAACGACACCATGTTGTTTTCCTTTCCAAGCCAAACAAACTGATTGAGGAGCTGAGCAAAAAATTCCCTCATCAAGTAAGGCGTTTTTGGCTTAAACACGAGCAGGTTTCAGACTTTCTCCAGATAGGAGATTATGGCTTGCTTTTGCGCGAGCAAAGTATAACCAATAAAGTCGCATCGCCTGCAAAGTTTGCAGAGTATATTGCAGCTGGTCTCAAGGTGCTAATTAGCCAAAATTTGGGTGACTTTTCTGAACTTGTAAAAACAGAGAACCTGGGACACTTAGTTGAAGAAAATCAGGATTTTCCAAATTTGAGTAATACCAATTTTGAAGAGAAAAAGAGGTTAAATAGAATAGCTCTGGAGCGATTCAGTAAAGACCATTATGAAAATGAGTACAGATCAGTTTTATTAGCTATTGAATAGTGTAGCCTGTTCCTTTTTGTAGCCTTCTCTAAAAATCCGACAGTTTAAAAAGTTAGTAAAAAGCGATAATTTTAAACTGTAGAAAATGAAGAAGACTAGATATAAAGAGAGCCAGATCACACAGATATTGAAGGAGTATGAAACGAGCAAAAAGGCGAAAGATATTTGCCGGGAGCGAGGAATTAGTGATGCCACCCTTTACCATGAGGACTCGGGGGAAGAATTATTCTGGGATGGACAAGGTCCAGTTAAAGAAGCTTAAGGAGCTAGAGGAAGAGAACACGCTTCATTTATAGGGAAGGCTGCAAAAGCCTGAGCTTTTTTGTAGCTGCTTTTGTTTCTCTGTCCTAAATAGGTGCCTTAAGCACTCCAGAAGCAGATGGAAAGGTTTAGAAGTTGAAGGTATATGTTCGATTGTACGGAAATAGATGTTTCAGAGACAATCTTTTCTGAACTTCAATTAAAAAGTCTTCTTATCTCTTTGCAGATAGACCGAGCCTCTTCGAGACTTAATTCGTGGTATATCGGCAGAAGAATGCATTGGTGGCTATACTTCTCTGACTGGGGAAGTACCAGATTTCTATCAGAATAGGCTTTTTCCTCATGGGCTAGCATGATTCCTCTCCGGGTTGAAATGCCGCGATCGAGCAAATCTTGCATGATCTCATTTCTGCTCAAACTATAGTTTTCATCAATGAATATGGCAAAGGATTGATAATTGAATTGACAGTGATCTGACTCTTCGATAAAAGATATAGCTTGAATATCCTTTAATTCGCTTCTGTACACTTCCGCGATCCTTCTTCTTTGATCAACAAATGAAGTAAGTTTTTTAAGTTGCTCTATACCAACTGCAGCCTGAAGGTCGGTCATGCGATAATTGAAGCCAACCTCTAGGTACTCTTCAAGTATTACCTTTTTTGACTGATGCCTTTTTCGGTCGGTTACACTCATTCCATGCTGTCGCAGAATCCTCAGTCGCGAAGCTAAAGCCTCATCATTGGTGCATATCATCCCTCCATCACCAGTAGTGATCACTTTTCTTGGGTGAAATGAAAAACAGGTTAGATTGACACCATTACCAATTTTTTGCCCTTTGTACTCCGACCCGATAGCGCATGCAGCATCCTCGATTAATATGAGTCCCTTTTCTTCGCACAAAGCTTTATATGCATCAAGTTCAGCTGGATTCCCAATCTGATGAACCAATAAAATAGCTTTGGTCTGCTTAGTGATCTTTAAACGTACATCACCAATGTCCATATTCAGATCAGCTCCAACTTCTGCGAAAACGGGTGTTGCCCCGCAGTGCACAATAGAATTTGCGGTGGCTATGTATGACAGCGATGGGCATATGACCTCATCTCCTGGGCCAATTCCTGATACGTACAAGGATAGGTGTAAGGCTGTGGTGCAGCTTGAGACGGCTATTGCATGTTTTGCGCCAGTATACTCTGCAAAAAGCCTTTCAAATTCCTGGACTTTTGGACCTTGAGTTACCCAACCGCTTCTGAGCACTTCTACAATATGACGCTCTTCTTCCTGATCAAAATAAGGTTTGGCTATGGGTATCTTCATTAGTTTTTCCAGTTGATCTGTGGTATCTCTTTAACAAGATCTTTTTGTCTCGAAAGTTCACGGTAGTAGGCTACACTTTCTGACAGGCCTTCTTCAAAGCTGATTTGATCTTTTTCAGGAATCAAGCTTTTCATTCTCGAGTTATTAACCCATAATCTAGGTACGTCCGCTGGTCTGGAATCAAGGTATTCGATCTTTATTTTCGGATCAACGATCTCAACAAGTTGCTCGACCAGCGTTTTGATACTGATCTCCTTTCCTGTTCCAATGTTGATCAAATCTCCTTTTAGATCAAGACCAAGTAGTGATGCAAGCAGCTTTGCGGTGTCCTTTACAAAGAAAAAGTCTCTTGTAACCTCTCCATCTCCAAAGATCGTAGGGGATTCACCATAGAGCAGCTTAACAATACTCCTGGGAATTACTTCACCTGAATCTCCTTCATAGTGGGCTCTGGGGCCATAATTATTAAAGATCCTAAGTACGCAAGTATCCATATCAAAACACTCTCGGTAAGATTGGGCGTAGTGCTCACCTGCTAATTTACTTGAGCCATAGACGGTTATTGGTCTGGTTGGGCTATTTTCGGATATTGGAAAGTCAGTGGTTTTGCCATAAACTTCAGAGGTAGAAATGTAAAAGAATCGCTTTACATCATTGATTCTACAGGCCTCGAGCATGTTAAGAGTTCCGCTGGCATTCACATCATGATTCTCACCTGGGTCGTGCAATGAGTGCCGAACTCCCATGCAGGCAAGATGATAAACAACCTCTATACTTTTCATTAGATCGATCATCTTGAATGCGGACCGAATATCTGCCTGAATGAACTGGAAGTTTTTTGACTTCTGAGCCTCGGAAAGATTTCTCATTTTCCCATTTCTGAGGTTGTCTATTCCCACTACATTATGCCCCTCAGCAAGAAGTTGATCACATAAATGGGAGCCAATGAATCCAGCAGCACCTGTTACGACAATTTTCATATTTGGACTATGTTTGAAATCACGAGTTAAAGATATACACCCCTGCGCTAATTAGGAGAATGCCGAAGACCTTTTTTAAACCAAGTTTTTCATCGAATAATTTCCATGCAAGCAAGCTAACCAGGCAATAATTCAGAGCCATGAATGCCTGCACCTCTTTAAGAGGGTAGTAATTAAATGAGCTATTAATAATAAATGGAACGATAGCGTAAATGGCAATGGCGAGCAGGAACAGTGGGTTGACTCTCCAACGATATACTGTTAAGCGTAACTGGTGATGTGCAGCATACTTAAAGGTGATCTGTCCAGCAGTGCTAATCAAAATAAGAATGACTAGAATTGTTGACGCAGTCATCGATTTAAGCTTATCAAAAGGATTCCTGCGAGAATGAAGGCACTCCCTAAAAGGTTGTTGATTGTGAAATTCTCATCAAAAACTACAAAAGAGATAAGCAAAACGAAAGGAAATGACAGGCTCATAAGAGGAAAGGCTGTACTAATATCTACAAGTTTAAGTGTTTGCAACCAAACAAATGCCCTGAGCCCAAGTAAAGCGAAAGCAAGAATAAATATGGGGTTTATAAAACGAGAAATACCTGACTGAAAGGCATCTGCCGACCATTTATTAAGGCAGATAGGTAAGACCAATAGGATCAGGGAAAGCGCTAGGTATGTTATGGATTTGCGACTCATATTAGCTCATAGCGTGATTTAACCAGATGATAGTCTTTCATCAAATAATCAATGAATTTTTGGTCGATATCTTTAACTTCTCCAAGTGTTTTTCTGTCTGCATGACCTGTGTTTGAATGATTTTGAATAGATGGTTCAAAGCCTAGAAACTCTCCGATAGATGTTAAAGTAGATAATTGGGCTTCAACATAATTATTGAAGTCAATGAGTAATATCTGATTTTTAGGAAGCTCATCAAATACTCTCTTTAGTATTCTTGAGTAGATACTTCGACCCAAATAACAGAATGGCCTTGTTTGAATCGTATCTATACTGCCATTTATTTCAACGCCAGCGTTCCATTCTTCTTCCAAAGCTTTGTTGATCGATCGTTTTTCAAAGCCGTTTTTTTTGGACCAGTTGAAGTTTGAGATCAGACGATCAATAGGGTTCCTAACCATGAAGATCAATTTCATTTCTGGGTAGGTCTTAGTCAGGCGATCGACGAATTCCTTCGACTCGCTGTACTCAGTTGATTTTTCGCCTGCGATGAAATTCTCATGGTCTCGAAAATAGGAATCCTCATACCAATCCCTTCCTTGTTTAAAGTTTTCGAGCCTGCTGAAGAATTTGGGCTCTGGCAAGCTTGGATTGTATAACTGAATCTCAGCATGGGAATTTAGCCACTTGGAAAGGTGAGTGGTTCCGCTGCGTGCAAAGCCACAAACCAAAAAGCTAATCATCGTCTGAATTATTGAGGTTGATTTCTTCCTCCACAAAATACAGTGGCCTTTCCGCTGAATTTAAATAAACCCTGATCAGGTAGTCGATAATAAGAGATAGATTGAATAAGATCAAAGAACTAAAAAAGTAGATCACCAACATGACACTTACCCAACCTATGTTACTGGAACGACCGCTGAAGTACAAATAGATCACATAGAATAGAAAAGGGACAAACCCAACTATGGCTAGAATACTAAAGTTTCTCAAAAGTGCTGCAGGGGCGTAACTAAATGCAATGAAAGAGTCATAGAGTGCATTGATCATCCTCGAAAAATTCCAGCCACTTGACCCTCTTATGCGATCCTTTCTGTGATAATCTACCTGCGCTTGTTTAAATCCCATATGAGCGAATAGAGCAAAAGTTATCCGGTTGTGCTCATTAAAACGTCTGTAAAAACTTACGACCTTTTTATCCGCTAGAAAGAAACTTCCAGTGGTGAAGAGAGATCCTTTGGGGGCAGCATATTTTCTTATTAGCTTTTCAAATAGAGAGCTAAAAAACTTTTTCCAGGGGCTGTCATCTCTACTTGCGCGTTTCCCCCAAACGATCTTATATCCTTCAAGCCATTTTTCTATGAATTCATGAATAACTTCTGGGGGGTCTTGGAGGTCGCAGGCTAGCATTCCAGCGGCATCTCCAGTGCAGAGTTGAAACCCTGCAGCTAGCGCTTTATGAGAGCCATGATTCTTAGAGAACTTCAAGGCCTTATATCTTTTTGATTGTGAGCAAATTTCTTTGATCAAATCCCATGTATTATCCCTGCTTCCATCGTCAACGAAAATGATTTCATAGCTGAGATTAGCAGAGTCTTTGAAATTTACCTCGATTGCTTCATGATATGCCTTCAGGTTTTCCTCTTCATTGTAAACAGGGCATATTATGGAAATCAGTCGTTTCAAAGCTTAATATGAGTTGACACTATTGATCACATCCTCCACATCTTGATCGGTCATCTCCGCATACATGGGTAAACTCAAACAATTATCGGCAAGTTTTTCTGAGTTTGGAAAGTCTCCTTTTTGATAGCCGAGAAAAGCAAATGCCTTTTGTAAATGACATGGAATAGGATAATGCATGCCTGGGAAAATATTGTCATTATTTAGGTGCTTCGAAAGGGCTTCACGATCATCACTGGTAATTACGAAAAGATGAAATACCGAATCTGAGAAAGTGGGCTGCTCTTGTATTTGGATTTTATTATTCTTGATTCCTTCCATATACATACGAGCAATCTCACGTCTTCTGTTGTTCCAGCCTTCAAGATAGCCCAGCTTTACCTGAAGCGCAGCACCTTCAAGACCTCCCATTCGGTAGTTATATCCAACTTCATCGTGATGGTATTTTATTGAGCTGCCATGGTTTCGAAGTGAAAGAAGGTGCTTGTAAATGCTTTCGTCATTGGTAACTACCGCGCCACCTTCTCCTGTAGCACCCAGATTTTTCCCGGGATAAAAACTGTAAACAGCTATATGAGCACCCTTTCCTAGATCCTCTCCTTTATATCTCGCTCCGTGAGCTTGAGCCGCATCTTCCAGCAAAACTAACCCGTGTTTATCAGCTATCGCTTTAACGCTATCGCGATCGAATGGCTGTCCGTATAAATGCACGCCCATAATTGCCTTAGTACGGGATGTGATCTTCTCTTCTATTTTATCAGGATCGATCTCAAAAGTATTAGGATCACAATCTACGAAAACTGGAGTTGCTTTTTCGTAAACCACTCCCCAGGGACTGGCAATAAAAGTGTTGGCAGGAATGATTACTTCATCTCCTTCATTGATACCACTTGCAATAACAGCCAAGTGAACAGCAGCAGTTCCTGAATTCACGGCCACACAATATTTTGCCCCGGTATAATTGGCGAAATCCTTTTCAAATGCTTCTACAAATGGCCCTGATGAAAATGCTGTTTTCGCAAATACTTCTTCAAATTTTTGAAAGACCTCATCTTTCACCTGAGCGTTTTGTCCTTTAAGGTCTAGAAAACCTAATTTCTCTTTTCTCATAATTTTCTTAAAACTGTTGCCGGGTTTCCAGCAACAACCGTATTGGGTTCAACATCTTTTGTTACAACACTTCCTGCGCCTACGATACTATTTGCTCCAATACTAATGCCAGCCAAAATTGTGGCATTTGAACCGATTGAAGCTCCATTGTCAATGAGCGTTTCAACGACCTGCCAGTCTTCTTCGGTTTGAAGCCTTCCATCAGAATTGATGGCTCTGGGGTAAACATCATTGATGAACATTACTCCATGGCCAATGAAAACACCATTTTTAATATTTACACCTTCACAAATGAAACTGTGACTGCTGATCTTACAGTCTTTACCAATGCTTGCGTTTTTTTGAATCTCGACAAAGGTCCCAACTTTTGTGCGGTCACCAATTGTGCAGCCATATGCATTAACAAAGTCAAAAATCCTCACATCTTCACCAACCTGAATGTTGTTCAATGAACGTTTTTCGTTGCTTTCGTTGAGGGTCTTCACAGCAGTATTTCTTTACCATTTGACTTAATAGATACTTGAGCGGCATCGAGTATCCTTACAACTTCAAGGCCGATTTCGGCACTTGATATTGGGTTTCTTTTTTCTCGAATGCTGTCCACAAAGTCCTGAGCCATGAGTTTGAGGGCCTCTGTTCGTTCAATTTGAGGAATATAAACATCACCTGTACGATAATCCACTAGCATTCTATTGATCTCCTCCTCGGTTTTAGCCTCATAACCTGTATCGTATATTTTTACTTTCTCAGAAGGCTCCATATCATTGAACAATACCATTTGTTTGTCGCCTCCAATAAGCATTTGTCGGATCTTAACAGGTGAAACCCAGGAGCAGTTGAAGTGTGTGATCAGGTCATTCTCAAATTTAAGTGTCAGATAGGCAATATTCTCTAGGTCACTGCTTGTGTGACTCGCACCTATAGCGCTGATACTCTTTGGAGCATCACTTAACCAGTATAGGCACATTGAGATATCATGAGGTGCAAGATCCCATAGAACATTTACATCATGTTGAAACAAACCCAGATTGATCCTTGTAGAATCAATGTATTGGACGTTTCCAAGGCTACCGTCTTCGATGAGTGACTTTATTTTTTGTACTGCCCCTGTGTAAAGAAAAGTATGATCGACCATTAATAGAAGGCCATTCTTGTTTGCCAGATCAACTAATTCAGAGGCTTTATCCACATCTGAGGTAAGAGGCTTTTCAACCAAAACGTGTTTATCTGCTAATAGGGCTTCTTTCGCAAGTGGGTAATGTGTATCAACAGGGGTCGCTATGACGACGGCATCTAGATCAGCGGATGCATATAGGTCTTCAGTGCTGCTGAGTATTTTAACTGATGGATATAGCTTTGAAAAGCTTTCTTGTTTTGCGATATCTGGCTCTACTAGGTAAGCTAGAGTGCAGCCTTCAGCGGCATTAAAATTTCTCGCGAGGTTTTTACCCCAGTAACCGTATCCAATAAGAGCTATGTTCATCTTTTTGTTTTAAGGCTAAGTGCAAAAATGGTGGAATTTCATTACCAAACACGAAGGCTTAGCTTTTAATCGTTCTGGAACCAAAAAAAAACTGATAATCCTTCACAAAGTGCCAACAGTAAAACAACATAGCCAGTTACAAAATACCTTGGCTCCTGACTTGTCCCATATAGAACCAGAGTCATTATAAGCCCAATTAGATATAGCAATATCAAACGACCATGTAGGGAGTGGCGAAATTTGATGCTTAAAAAAATAAAGCCTATAACAACTACAACATAGTACCAAAGCGCTGCTACTCCTTTAACGGTCTTGTACAAAAAGCTGGTTTTTAGGTGATCGGGAACGGGTAACTGCGGGCTGCCGGAAGAAAACACTAAACGAATGAATGCATTCCAATGTGAGCCAAAGTAATATCGTGTTGGGTTTTCATCTAGCAG
>CBFHWY010000068.1:0-14496 GCA_965659675.1 Salibacteraceae bacterium
CATGTTAGATAGCGAACTGGCAGAGCTTTATCAGGTCAAGACAAAGCGACTGAACGAACAGGTAAAAAGAAATTCAGAGCGTTTCCCAGCAGACTTTATGTTTCAGCTCAGCGATCAGCAGTGGGAAAACTTGAAGTCGCAAATTGCGACCTCAAGTTGGGGAGGCCGAAGAACATTACCATATGTATTTACCGAACAAGGCGTGGCAATGCTTTCCAGCGTGTTGAATAGCAAGGTGGCCATAGATGTGAATATCCAGATCATAAGGGTGTTTACTAAAATGCGAGAGATGCTATTGACTCATCAGGACTTGCTTATTGAAATGGAAGAAATACGCAAAAAGGTAAGTGGACAAGATGAAAAGATTGAATTGATCTTTAACTACCTCAGGCAGTTTGTGAGGGAGCAAGAGACCAAAAGGACACCAATAGGCTTCAATAGAAAAAACAAGCAATAGGGCCAATGCGTTTAATGTGTCTGTCGAGTATTGAGACAACTTGAGGTCACAATGTGTGACCTTAAGATGCTAATTTGAGAGGTTTGTTTCAGAAGGCTCACCCTGAAACCTGAATCACTTCCTTATCGCTGATCACAAAAACCTGATCGTCTTTTTTTACTTTGATCTTATGAGTACCTGTGAATTGACCAAAGGCGGGTAAGATGCCTTGCTTCTTTCCAAAATAGAAGCAGGGGAGTTTGATTCCCTGTCGACCTGCTCCCTTAAGGCGCACAGAAGGATGAATATGACCACAAAGATTGTAAGCCTCCGTTTCCTGAGGTTCATGGCTGAAGTGGTACGGACCAAGTTCCATTTCCTCCAATGCTTCCAATCGACTCATTTGATACCATGATTCATCCAGTTTATCGTGATTGCCAAGAATAAGCTTAAAATTCAGTTCAGGAAACTGCTCCAGCAAATAGCTAAAGTCTTTCCATTCATGATTCCAGTCAGAGTGAAACAGATCACCCAAAAAAACGACCTGTTTAAGCCCGCTTCGGTTCAATAAACTAAATAGCTTCTGCCAGTTCTTGTATACAGCCGCACTCGGCACTGCCAGGCCTTCCTTTCGAAAGTGCTGTACTTTGCCAAAATGGAGATCAGAAATGATCATCATTGCCTCTTGAGCCCAATAAACGGCCTTCTCAGGGAGTAGGTAAAGATCTTGATCCAAATGTCTGAACTTCAGCAAACTCATTCAATATCCAGTTTCATTTTTCGAATGCGATCAGAGAGTGATTCGGTGGACATTCTTTCACGAAGTCGATCAACCAAAATAGGAAAGGCAAAGGGACTGGTCTTTTTAGGATACTTGAAGATGATCTGTTGCCCGGCAATGCGCTCCAATGCTTTCCGAAGACGACCTTCCTCTAACTGAAAGATCCTCGACTCTTCATAACTCTGCAGTAAAAGTAAGTTGTCGGGCTCATACTCCCGAAACACCTCAAAATAAAGAGATGAAGAGGATTGAAGGTGTTTCATTTTTTTCTCTTTTCCCGGGTAGCCTGAGAATACCAGCCCTGAAATACTGGCAATGTCCCGAAAGCGTCTTCTGGCCATTTCATTGGAGTTCAGACTTCTTTCAATGTCGGCCTTGAGGTCGATGGTCGAGAAGATGTCAGAATCGATACCCGCTTCAATCGGGATCTCCTGATCGCTTAGGAGTTCAAATCCATAGTCATTCATGGCAATGGAGAAAGAGAAGGGCTGAAACATCGATAAGCGATAGGCGAGGAGGGAGGCCATACCCTCGTGCACGTTTCTACCTTCAAATGGAAAAACGACCACATGGTGCCCATCGCGATCTTCAAACTTCTCAATGAGTAACTGTTTGGTGGTGGGAACTGCTGAGCGATGCTCCTGTATCTCGATCAAAGGTATCAGTGCCTTTAATTCAGATTCTGTGGCCTTGCCCCATGATAATGCTTCTAGCTTAAGGCGAATGACCTCAGACATCTCGGAGGACAAAGGCATGCGTCCACCCTGATAGGATGGTACCAGCCCTTTTCCCGATTTGCTCTTTCTTACGATCACATCCATGTCTTTGATGCTATCGAGCTCCAGACTTTGTCCGGCAAACCAAAATGCGTCTCCCGGATTGAGCTTGCTCACAAAGTATTCTTCGATACTTCCAAGAAAGCCACCGCGTTTCATTTTTACCCGCATCATATTGTCGCTGACAATGGTTCCGATGCTCATTCGATGTCGAAGCGCCACCCGCCTTGAGTTCACTTTAAAGAGGCCATCCTCGAGTTCCACTCTCCTGAATTCATCATAAGCTTTGAGGCTGTCACCTCCATTTGTGATATACTTTAAGCACCAGTTCCAGTCATCATCGTTAATCGACTGGTAACTAAAGGTATTATTGATCTCATATTTTATTGTTTTTTCGTCAAAACCTTCGCTGACCGCAAGGGTTAAAAGGTACTGCACAAGGACATCAAAAGAGCGAATATGTGGCAGTCTGATTTCAATCATTTCCCGATCGATCGCGTGACGTAAAGCTGACCCTTCTACCACTTCCAATGAATGGGTGGGCACAAAATAGATCTTGCTATTTGATCCGGGTTGGTGACCACTTCTTCCCGCTCTTTGCAGAAATCTCGATACCCCTTTGGGTCCACCGATCTGTACGATGGTCTCCACAGGCCTAAAATCTACACCCAGATCAAGGCTTGACGTGCAAACCACAGCTTTCAGTCTGCCGTCGTGTAAGGCTTCTTCCACCCAAAAACGAATGTCTTTGCTGATCGAACCGTGATGCATGGCCATTTGTCCAGCCAGCTCAGGTTCGGCTTCAAGGATACGTTGATACCAGATCTCTGCCTGAGCTCGGGTATTCGTGAAGATCAAGCTGGTTTTGCTTGTTCTTAGGATCGGTAAAACCTTTTCCAAAAGGTGAATGCCTAAATGTCCCGCCCAGGGAAAGCTTTCGATCTTATCGGGCATAATGGTATTTACTTCGACCTTCTTCTTAAGTGAAGAGCGAATCACTTTGTAACTCTTTTTGTTTGGTCCAAGTAGGATCTGTGCTGCCTCCTCCAGATTACCAATGGTAGCTGAGATACCCCAGGTCTTCAACTCAGGCCTCATTCCCCTTAGACGACTCAGAGCAAGCTCTACCTGAACACCTCGTTTTGAGCCGATGAGTTCGTGCCATTCATCTACCACCACAGTTTTGAGTTCTTTAAATCTCTTTGGGTAGTCTTTTTGAGCCAACATGATGTGGAGTGACTCCGGTGTGGTAATCAATATTTGAGGCAAATGCTTTCGGTATCTTGCTTTGGTCTTTGCATCACTATCACCCGTACGAATACTTACTTCCCAATCAAGGCCAATGCCTTCGAGGGCTCGTTTGGTAGCCATTTCGATCTCTTTGGTCAAAGCACGAATTGGACTGACCCACAGTGCTTGAAGTCCTGGGCGTTTAGCTATGGATTTATGTTGAACTTGAGGATTTGCCTGAAGGTATTCCATGATGATGGGAAGCAGCAATGCATAGGTCTTACCACTGCCTGTGGGTGCGTTTACCAAACCCTCCTCGCCAGTGAGATAGGCTTTCCAGGCTTCCCTTTGGAAGGGAAAGGCGTTCCAGTTTTTCCCCTCGAACCAGCTTTCTGCTATTTGCACATCAACTTCCATAATGCTGCAACATGGCTTGAAGATCTGCTAATGTATTGGCTTCTGAGGCTTTCTTATCATGCCTCCAGCGCTTGATCCTTGGAAAACGCAGGGCAATCCCACTTTTATGTCTTTTGGAGGCTGAGATCCCCTCAAATGCGAGCTCCATCACTAGCTCTGCCTTCACGCTTCGAACAGGACCAAAGCGTTCGATGGTGTTGGTTTTTACAAAACGATCAACTTCTTTTAGCTCCTTATCGCTAAGGCCAGAGTATGCTTTGGCCAGGGTAACCAACTCCTCTCCATCCCACACGGCAAAGCTGTAGTCGGTGTATAGATTCGATCGGCGACCGTGGCCTCTCATGGCATAGATCAGCACCGCATCGATCGTGAGTGGATCTACTTTCCACTTCCACCAGTCCCCCCGTTTCCGTCCAACTTTATAACTACTGTCCTTTCGCTTGAGCATAAGCCCTTCGCATTTCTGGGCTCTTGCATTGGCTCTAAACTTCGCGAGTTCATTCCAGTCGGAGAAACTCACAGAGGGAGAGAGGAGCAAGGGTGCTTTGTTCTCCTTAGGTATCAGCTCTTCAAGCAAATTTCTACGTTTTTCGTGGCTCGTATCGCGCAAATCTCTACATTGATGTTCTAGTAGGTCATAGGCAAGAAAGGCTACTGGGGCATCTTTCAGGATCTTTGGACCTAATCGTTTTCTGCCGATACGCGTTTGAAGCAGTGAGAACGGTAGAATACCGCTTTCGTCGTAACTAACGATCTCTCCGTCCAAAACGGTGCCATTTGGCAGCAGATCGTTCATTTCTTGATACTCTGGAAAGCGATCTGTCATCAATTCTTCTCCCCTCGACCAAACAAATAGTTCATCTTGCCTTTTGATGATTTGTCCGCGTATACCGTCCCATTTGGGTTCAGCACTCCATTCCTTGGTTTCTCCCAGTGATTCGATTTCCTGTTCAAGTGGGTATGCAAGATAAAAGGGGTAGGGTTTGCTTGCACTTGCAATGCTATCCTCTTCGAAAATGAGTTGGTCGAATTCTGTTTCTGCCGGATCCCAGTTTCCCATGAGTCGGTGCGCCAGTTCACTTTCATCTTTCTTGGTGTATCTGGATAGTGCCCGGGTCATGAGCTTTTGTGAGATCCCGATCCGAAAGCCACCGGTAAGCAGTTTGTTGAATACAAAAACTTCCGTTCTTCCAAGAATCGCCCATTTCTTCTGGAGATAGCTGATCTTTTGTTCATCCTCATGATCCTTGACCTCGATGAGCTCCCGGATCACTTCATCCAGGCTTTGATCATGACCATGCATCGAGGGCTCTTGAAGCAAAGCAATCGTTTCTGCGAGGTCACCCACAACATGGTAAGCTTCTTCAAACAGCCATTCGGGCAGTTCTGAGTTGCGCCTGCTCGCTTCGCGCATCAGACTTGTTTTAATGCTGCGCTTCGGACGTTTGCCACTGAGTAGGGCAATGCACCAGATCACATCCTTTTTGGGTGCAGATTCAAAATAGTTGACCAGGGCAGCGACCTTCGCATTTGTGCCTGTGCTGCTATCGAGATCCTCTATGAGTTTAGCAAAAGCTTTCACGAGCCGTCTCCTTCAAATTCGGTTTTGATGACCTGAGCATTGTAGCCTTTTTCCACTAACCATTTAGAAAAGGTATCGGCATAACCATGCGTCACATAGATGTTTTCTGCACCAGTTGCTTCAACAGCTTGATTCAGACCATCCCAATCGGCATGATCGCTCATCACAAAGCCTTTATCGGTGTTCATACGTCGTCGCTGACCTCGTACCGCCATCCATCCCGAAGCAAAGGCCGTTGAGCGTTTTTTGAATTTATTGAGCCATTTACCTCCAGCGGCTCCTGGTGGAGCAATGATGAAGAGTTTCTCGTCTTTTGTGACCTCAATATCGGCTATTGAGCTTACTTGCTTAAGTGAATAGCCACTTCTTTCAAGACATTGGTTCAATTCTAATACCGTTGGATGCACGACAATTTTGCCAATGTTTTCATCCAGACCCTGCAAGACACGTTGCGCTTTTCCGAGAGAATAAGCATAGAGTATGCTGTGTTTTTCTGCTTCAAGATTCTTTCGCCACCACTCGTTGATCTGCCGATAGGTGTCCTCTTGCCTCGGCCAGCGATAGACCGGAAGTCCAAAGGTCGACTCAGTAATGAAATGATCACATTTTACCGCTTCAAAAGCAGGGCTCAAAGCATCGTCCTCGGTCTTATAATCCCCACTGACCACCCAGGTTTCATCTTTGTAGGTCAACTTTACCTGCGCAGAGCCTGGAATGTGTCCTGCTGGATATAAACTAATGCGAACTCCATTGATGGAAAGCTCCTCAGCATAGTCCATACTTTGGATGGAAATATTGTTTCCCAATCTTGATCTAAGTAAGTGTTCAGAGTCGGAATGAGCCAGGTAAGCAGCCATTCCCGGACGAGCATGATCGGCATGAGCATGGGTGATGATCGCCTTATCCACCTTTCTCCAGGGATCGATGTAGATAGCTGCCTGAGGGCAGTAAATACCGCTTTTGGTAAAGCGGAGTAATTTCATGTTCTATTTGCTTTTGATCACATTCTGCTCAAATGGCTTGAGCTGAGCGATCAAGATACGATCATATTCTAAATTATTACCTCCCACAGCGATGAATTCAAAGCTTCTATTTTGGAGTCGATCAGCACTTAATCTGACATTGCTTTGTGGGTCAACAATTTGCCATTCATCGCTAATGTTGATAAGCTTACGTATTCCTTCTCCTTTGATGAAGATTAGATCCCGGTGATATAGGTGACGATTGTTTTTATCGCGCAGGTAAAATTCTTTGTCGCAATGGTCGAAGGGAAGTGCCTTGCCATTCCACCACAAACCATCTTTTGAATAGAACCAGAATCTTCCTTCACTTCTTCTGTATCCAGTGATTGTGTCGAAATGCCAGAGTCTTTCCATATACAGACTCTAACATTACATCTTTTGGAATGTTTTGGATAGATTTATTCGTTGGTTCATAAAAATGCGTTGAGATATCTTTTTCATCAAAACTTGCTTGTAATACTGTGTACAGCGCTCTATGGTGTTGACTAATAAACATTTATGAGAATGATTGAACTATACACCAGTTATACCGTTCCACTTATAGAAACAGTATGAAGTTTATGAAAAAGATCACCTTAACAGCTCTTATTATTGTCATCTCATTCATCAGCAAGTCGCAAAGCGACTCAACGGAGGTGGGTGCAAATCAGGCTATTCAGATTCGTGGGATAGCTGAATTGAGATTCCTTGAAGTGGCTTCACAAGGTACAGTTCAGCCAATCTGGAACCTATTTTGATTATAAGCGTCAGGGTGGCCAGGATGTTCTTTTTCCAGTTTCGCGACTATCCTTAGAACTTAGTTCTGGTAAGAATACCTTTTACCTGTTGTATCAGCCTTTACGAATCGAGTCGCAGGTACTTTTACAACAAGATTTGGTTGTGGATGACCTTGTCTTTCCAGCCAATTCAAATGTTAAGTTACTCTACAACTTTCCATTCTATCGTTTTAGCTACACCAGGGAATTGATGGCAGAAAAAGAAAACTTTGATTTGGCTATCGGAGGCTCACTTCAATTGAGAAATGCAACTATAGCTTTTGAGACGGGGGATGGAAGTCTATACCGCACCAATCGTGATGTTGGACCAGTACCAGCGTTTAAGATAAAATCGAGACTTAATATCAGCGAAAGTGTATTTGCTGAACTTGAGGCAGATGGGATTTATGCTCCAATTAGTTATTTGAATGGAAGTGATAATGAGGTTGTTGGAGCAATATTAGATGCGAGTTTAAGAACGGGTATGAAACTAAATGAGCCTGCCAGTATTTACTTGAATGCACGCTACCTGGGTGGAGGCGCTGTAGGAACATCAGAGGTAGACGGACCTGGCGATGGATATGTCCGCAATTGGCTGCACTTTGTTACGATCACCACAGGATTTATCTACAGCTTTGGATCCTAAAGCAAAATAATCAAATGTTCAAGTAAATTTTTGAGACCGCCTCATGTGATGTGAACTGTTGGCTTAAGCCATGGTCATCACCACCTTACCTCTCGTTCGCATTTTCTCAATGTAGGCGATCGCTTTTGCAGTATCTTCAAAATTGAACTGCTTATCGATCTGAACCTTGACCTTTCGTTCTTTCATGAGTTCGGCTAATGTGTTAAGATCCCTGGTATTTGCTTTGGCAGTGAAGACCTGAATAGGATGTCTTTTGACGATGTTCGTCAACATGACTCCCAACATATGAGTCAAGGTGGTAAAACCGATCACAACAGATCTTTTTCCCATTCTTTTGTGATCACCATGAGTTAAATTGCCATGACAATCCAAAACCAGGTCATATTTCTTGTTATGCTTGTGAATCGAATCCTTATCATAGGCGATAACATCATCTGCACCCAAAGAATCTACAAAGGATACATTGCGTGAAGAACATACTCCAATTACTTCAGCACCATATGCCTTCGCGATCTGAATAGCAAAATGCCCAACCCCGCCAGAGGCGCCATTTACTAAAACCGATTCTCCCTTCTTAAGCTTCCCATGTGTGATCAGCGCCTGAAGAGCAGTGAGTCCTGCAATAGGTGAAGCGGCCATTTCTTCAAAGCTTAGTCCTTCAGGTATCAGGGCACAGGAAGTTTCCTCTACTAAATTGAATTCAGCAAAGGCGCCACCTTTAAGGCTTTCTCCATATACCCGATCATCCTGTTTGAAGCGCTTGCTGTTAGACGCATCTTCAACTACACCTGAGAAATCGGCTCCAAGTACTTTATCTTTAGGTTTGAACAGGCCAAAAGAGAGGCGCGCCAATTTGGGTTCACCCCTCATGATATGCCAGTCTGCTGGATTTACAGCATTGGCTTTAACTTTAACCAGGATATGTTCGGGCTTAGTTTCTGGCCTTTCGATCTCCTTTAGGGTCAAAACCTCTGGTCCTCCGTACTTTTCTTTGGTAATGGCTTTCATTTGATAGGCTTGGTTCAACTTTTATACCTCTATGACGTTTTACTTCAAAGAAAGTTACATGAAGAACATTAAAGTCCCAGTTTTCGGAACAAGCGCCTTTTTATTGATCTACGTGATTGCTGTAGGTCTGAATATGAATTACCCTTTGATCTTTACCATGTTCATGATCGGACAGGCTTTGGTGATCTATATGGTGTACAGTGTGCTTAAATTCGGTGAAGACCCTGGGAAAAAGTTTGATGAAGGGCATTGGTACGACGACCGTCCGCCCGTTCCAGTTCAGGAAGATTGAAGTTCCAATTCTGATAACCAGGTATCGAGCTCATTGAGTCTCGCCGGATCAATTTTATTCTTCCCTTTACTCAAAAACTCTTTTTTCTCAGGGTTCTTCTCAAAGTGAGCCAGCATATTTAACATCAGCTTTTCCCACCATTCGAGGTTTGAGCGATCCAAACGTCCAGGCATCTTAAATACCTTCATGCTTATCAAATACTCAGAAGGAAGACTATTGCTGATCATCTTGTCTAATTCTGGATCTTCCGGATCAGTTCCAGAAACCGTGAATAAGGCCAGATTCTTATCTCGAATGTGATGCCAATATTCCAGCATCCAATCGGTGATCCTCAAATGTCCCATATAAATTGCAGAACCTAAAATGATATTATCCGCCTGCTGAATGCGTTTTACTGAAATGTCTTCGATGCTGTAGCAAGTGATACCCATTTCCTTGCAGATCCATTCAGAATAAATTTTGGTAGCACCGTGTTTTGAGGCGTATATGATGATTGAGTCCATGGTCTTTTCCTTTGGTTGACAAAGAGAATAAAACTGCCATGGCATAAAGATGAGTCTGCTCAGTTATGAATTTTACATTGCTCACTTTTGTTTGCTTTGAAGCCGTATTTTTAGCTCCTGCTAATTTTCATCTTTGCAGAACATGTCCAGAGAAGAGATCAAGTCGAAAATAACAGCGCTGAGTGAGGAGGTCGAGGCACACAATCACCGTTATTATGTGCTGAACGATCCGACTATATCAGACTACGATTTCGACATGATGCTTAAAGAGCTGCAGAAGCTCGAGGATGAAAATCCGGAGCTTGCCGACCCAAACTCTCCAACAAAAAGGGTAGGGGGTGATATTACAAAGAAGTTTCAGACCTTTACTCATGAGCGCCCTATGCTTTCTCTTTCAAATACCTACAGCTTTGAGGAGATCGCCGACTGGGAAAAACGTTTGCGCAAAACCATCGAAGGTGAAATTGAATACGCCTGCGAATTAAAGTATGATGGGGTGGCAATTAGCATCTCTTACGAAAATGGCGAGCTCAAAAGAGCGCTTACAAGGGGAGATGGTGAAAAAGGAGAGGATGTGACCACCAATGTGAGGACCATAAGAAGTATCCCCTTAAAATTGGACCCGAATAAAGTCCCGGAGAAATTTGAGATCCGCGGTGAGATATTCTTTCCGCTGGATCGCTTCCAACGCCTTAATGAAGAGCGTGAAGATATTGGAGAAGCCACCTATGCAAACCCGCGAAATACAGCTTCTGGTACCTTAAAGTTGCAAGATTCGAGGGTAGTTTCTGAGCGTGGATTGGATTGTTATCTGTATTTCATTTTGGGCGAAGGACTGCCCTTTGCCGATCATTTTGAAAACCTGCGAACTGCCGCTGAATGGGGTTTTAAGGTGCCTTCAGAAAAACATGGAATGTTCAGAAAGTGCTCGAGCATCGATGAGATCAAAGAATTTATAGACCATTGGGACCAAAAGCGGAAGGAACTGAACTTTGAGACTGATGGTGTGGTTATCAAGGTGAGTGATTATGCACAGCAGGATGAATTGGGGATGACAGCTAAAAGTCCGCGCTGGGCCATTGCATACAAGTATAAGACAGAGCGTGTAGCCACCCGGCTTAATTCAGTTTCATATCAAGTTGGACGCACAGGAGCGATTACCCCAGTGGCAAATCTGGAGCCGGTTACACTTGGAGGCACCACGGTAAAACGTGCCTCGCTTCACAATGCCGATCAGATCGAAAAGTTGGGGATCATGGAGGGCGATATGGTCTTTGTGGAAAAGGGAGGAGAGATCATCCCTAAAGTGGTTGGGTATGATAAAGACGCAAGGCCTTCAACAGCAGAGAAGATCGACTATCCATCAAATTGTCCAGAGTGTGAAACAACATTGATCCGAAAAGAAGGTGAAGCCCTGCACTACTGCCCGAATGAATGGGAGTGTCCGCCACAGGTCAAAGGAAAAATGATCCATTTCATCAGCCGAAAGGCGATGGATATTGATGGTCTTGGTGAAGAAAGCATAGAGCTTTTCCATCGTGAGGGCCTGATCAGAAATGCAGCTGATATATACGACCTGAGCAGGGAACAGCTTTTACCTCTGGAAAGACTGGCAGAGAAGTCGGTCAATAATATCCTCGTCTCGATTGCTCAATCGAAGGATGTGCCTTTTGAGCGCGTCTTATTCGCCATGGGTATCCGATATGTAGGGGAGACCGTTGCAAAGAAGTTAGCTCGCGCTTTTGAGCATATTGATAAACTTGCTTCAGCTTCCAAAGAGGCATTGCTCGAAACAGAAGATGTGGGTGAACGAATTGCTGAAAGTGTGATGGATTTCTTCTCTGAGTTATCCAACATTCAAATGCTGGAGCGCCTGAAGGCAGCTGGACTCAAAATGGAAATAGAGGAGTCTGATAAAGCAGTTTCAGATCTTTTGAAAGACAAGAAGGTTGTCGTTTCAGGGGTATTCTCGAAGTACTCAAGAAATGAGATCAAGGATCTGATCGAAGCGCATGGAGGACAAAATGTAGGGTCCATTTCCTCAAAGACCAGCTTTGTTCTGGCTGGAGAGAATATGGGTCCGAGTAAGCTGGCAAAAGCCGAGAAACTTGGAATTGAGATCTTATCGGAAGATGATTTCCTTAAAATGATCGGAGCATGATCACAACCATTCGAAGGAAGGCTGGAGCCTATATCCTTAACCGGAATCTGAAGCAGAACAAGCGTGGAGTAAGGCCTATTTCGCTTAAGGAGGTGCAGTCTGTGCTGATCATTAGCGATATGGATCGAGCTGATCATTTTAAAGCCTGCCTGGATTATGAGAAGTTTCTCAGAAGAGAAGAAGGAGTGCGACAGGTAGATATCCTGGCTTATACCGATAAAAAGCAGATCCCTGATGATCTCATTGCCAATCAAAATCATTTCTTTTTATGCCGAAAGGACCTGAATTGGTTTTATTCTCCGATCAGCAAGGACATTGTCAAACTGCTGAAATCAAAACATCAACTGCTTATCGATGCCAGCTTTGAGGAGAAATTTCCTCTTAACTTCGCACTTGCAGTATCAAACGCGAGCTTCAAAGTGGGAAAGAAAGAGGAATATCATGAAAAGTATCTCGACTTTATGGTTGATCTGAAGAATGACTCAGACATTCACGCTCTTTTTTCTCAATTGAATCATTTTTTAAATATGTTCAGTCGATAGTATGAAGAAATTTCAAGGAACAGGAGTTGCCATTGTAACCCCTTTCAAAGAAGATCTAAAGGTAGATTACCCCGCGCTGGAAAGGGTCGTTCGTCATTTGCATAGTGGAGGAGTAGAATTTCTTGTTGTACAGGGAACCACCGGAGAATCAGTCACCCTTAACAAGGAAGAGAAAAAAGAAGTGCTGGAGTTCATCAAAGAGGTGAATGATGGAAAGCTTCCCATTGTACTTGGACACGGCGGAAATAATACTCAGGCTCTGATCGATGGTTTTGAGGAGGTCAATTTTGAAGGAGTTGATGCCATTCTCTCAGTGAGTCCGTACTACAACAAACCAACTCAGGAAGGCATCTACAAACACTATGAGTTGCTGTCCAAAGCCTCTCCAGTAGATATCATTCTTTACAATGTTCCTGGTCGAACAGCTTCTAATTTAAGCTGGCAAACGACGACTAGTTTGGCCGAAGACTTCAAGAATATCATTGGAACCAAGGAAGCAGCAGGCGATCTGGAGCAAGTGGCGAAGGTGGTAAATAACAGTCCGGATGATTTCATCGTGTTATCAGGAGATGATGCACTCTCTGTGCCTCATATGTCTGTAGGCGGTGATGGCGTGATCTCAGTATTGGCCAATGCATTCCCCATGATCTTCTCGGATATGCTGCGCCATTGTTTGAACAACCGATACCCTGAAGCCAGAAAGAACTATTACCGTTTGAATCACTTGATTGACCTGCTTTTTGCAGAGGGAAACCCAGGTGGTATCAAAGCCGTTTTGAAACAAATCGGGCTTTGTGAAGAGCATATGCGACCTCCGCTAGTTCCAATCAGCAATGAACTTCGCAAGAAGATCCAGGAGGAGATAGAACTTGTGGTGAGCTCATAGCTACAGCGCAGAATGTTGCGTTGAATACCTCAGTTGATCTCTAGCCCGGCAATGAGAATATCATCTGTTTGAGCCAGGCGGCCTCTCCAGCTTAAGTGTTCTTCCAAAACGAACTTCTCGAGCTCTTTCAGTTCAAGTTCCCGGTGCGTTTCTAATAGATCATAAAGGTTTGAGGTCTTGTACTTGCTATCACTCATTTCACCGATCTGATCTGCATAGCCATCGCTGAACATGAAGAGTCGGTCTCCTGACTTTAGATTTAGACTGTGTTTCTCAAAGTTCTTTTGATCCATTGAATAAAGCCCAACTGGAGCTCTGTATCCCTTAAGAACTTCAAATTTATCCCCGGAAGCAAGAATCAAAGGCCTTCTCGCACCAGAATACCGGAGCAACTGTTCTTTTTTATTGTAATGGCACAAAATGGCGTCCATTCCTGCGCCGAGTTCTTCCTGGTCGGGCTCCGCATCGATGGTTTTATTGAGCAGGCGTTTATCTAACAGCCAAAAAATATCTGCGGGTTCGGAAACTCCGTACTCCTTGACGATATTCTGCAGGTAAGTGTGAATCAGGATAGACATCAGTGCACCAGAAACCGCATGCCCGGTGCAATCGATGACCCCAAAAAGTAATTCGTCCTCAGAGAGCTTGTAAGACCAGAAAAAATCCCCACCGATCAGTGATTTTGGGCGATTGATGATGAAATGATCGCCAAAGAATTCACGAAGCTTATCGCTTTCTGGAAGTATGGCCTCTTGAAGATCCCTGGCCGATTCAAAGCTCTTAAGTAGATCGTCTTTCTGCAGGTTGATGAGTTTATTGGCATAAACCAGATCTTCATTCTTGATGGTGAGCAAGTGCCTCAGTTCGATGAGGTCAAAGCAGGTCTCCAAACTGAACTCTAAGAGTGCGGGGTTGAAGGGCTTGATGATGATGCCAAAGGGAATGGTGTCAGAAGCTTTTTCATAAAGGGCTGAATCATGGCCGCTCGTGCTATAAACAAAAGGTATTCTTAGTTCATCGGTGAGCTGCTCCGCCAATGTGATCGCATTAGGCTGACCTTTTAATGTGATGTCGATGATCACCAGATGAGGAGGCATTTCGGTACGCAGAATCCTCAGGGCATCATTCACGTTGTGACAAAAGGATAATTTTCGAAAGCCCAGTTCTTCGAGGTGACCTTTTAATTCAGAGGCTACGAGTGTATCTGACTCGACGATGAGTAGTTTTCTATCGTTGTTCTTTTTCCGATTCATGATCCGGATTCCAGGGCTTCTTTTTCAACTTCAAACTTCTCCCAGGCATTCACCTTTTGGTCGATCTTTTGTTTCAGGTTAGCGTGTTCCATGAACAGCTCCTGCGCTTCAGCAGATTTAGCCACTTCAGGATCAGCTAGCTTCGCTTCCAGTTCTTCCAGTTCTTCTTCCAGTTCCTGAATGCGTTTTTCGACATTTCGAATATT
>CBFHWY010000069.1:0-13937 GCA_965659675.1 Salibacteraceae bacterium
GTTTAGCTAGTGGAGCCGACCTTGAAATGGCTAGTCGTATTGCGAATTTAGCGGGCGGACTTGTATGTGAATCGGTTGGAGTGGTTCCGGTGAATAGCGAACAACTCTTGCAGGAGACAATCATGAGCATCAAGTAAACCATGGATGTTAATCGCCTTCGGGAGAAGATCAATATTTCCATTTACGGCTCAAAATTTAAGGTTGAGCGGGGGTTCAAACTGCTCTCACTGGTCGTATCCATCTTCGCCTTAGGCGTACTCACCTATTACTACGGATTTCAGCACAGCCCCTCAAGAGAATACTTTCTGCTTGGGGTCATTCGAATCAGCTTCCTCTTTTACATCGTGCACTATCTGGTGAAGATCTTCTACGATTTTAATCCAAAGGACTTCATTAAACGAAATTGGTTTGAGGGTCTGATGGTCTTTGTGCTCATCATCGATGGGATCTCTTTTACCTTCTTTAAGACCCTGGTGATAGAGAGCTTTTTTCGAGGCATGGGATTTAATGCCCTTTCTGGTGCTTCAGAGCTTTTTATTCAGGTTTACCTCTTCATCATTGTGGTCACCGAGCTCAGGAAGAGCGGAGAATTCATTCCACAGATCAAAGTTCATCCCGCCGTACTGTTCATTTTTTCATTTGCCATGCTCATTTTTATTGGCACCGGACTTCTCATGTTGCCCGAAATGAGCACCGTGCCAGGAAGCATGAATTTCATTGATGCGCTTTTCACCGCAACGAGCGCAACTTGTGTGACCGGACTCATTGTGGTAGATACAGCCACAGCATTCACATTTAAGGGGCATGCAGTTATCCTTCTCCTGATGAAAGTGGGAGGAATCAACATCATCGCTTTTGGTGCTTTTCTAACCCTTTTGGGAAGATTAGGAGTAGGTTTAAAACACCACAATGTGATCGAGGATTTTGTGAACAAGGAGTCGATCTTCAGTGCTAAGGGAATGCTTGGACGGATCATTCTGGTCAGCGTATTGATCGAGTTGGTCGGCTGTGTATTGATCTTCTTGCTGGTAAGTGCACCACTTGAATTCCTGAATTTTGGAGATAAGGTATTCTTTGCCCTCTTCCATTCGGTTTCTGCCTTTAACAATGCAGGATTTTCGATTTTCAGTAATGGCTTGTACAATGATTATTTGGATAGTCTTTTCTATTTCCACATCATCGTTGGTTTGTTGATCTTCTTTGGATCGCTTGGGTTCACTACCCTTTTCGATCTCTTTGATTGGAGAAATGTAAAAGAAAGGATCAAAAGTCCATGGAAGAAACCCCACCTCAGCAGTCAGGTTTCGTGGATATCTGCCGTGATTCTGATCCTCACTGGAGCACTCTTCTTTTACATCTTTGAACGGGAGAATACTATGTCTGACCTCAACGAATCGGGCGCTGTGATCGCTTCCTTTTTTCAGTCCATTTCCCTCAGAACCGCTGGCTTCAATACGGTGGACCTCACTCAAATGTCGGTGCCCTTTATCATGGTCTGTTTGGTCTTGATGTTCATTGGTGGCGCCTCGAGTTCCACTGCCGGGGGAATCAAAACTTCTACATTTTCAATTGTGATCTTATCAGCCTATTCCACCATTCGCGGAAAGAAACGCATCGAGTTGTTCAAAAAGACCCTTCCAGAAGGAGTGGTATTTCGCAGTCATTCCATCTTCATTTTCGCCCTTGGCGGAATCCTGACGGGCATATTCCTTTTGAGTATTACCGAAAGTGGACTATTGGCTGGCGACAAATACGATATGATGGACGTGATCTTTGAAGAGGTCAGTGCATTTTCAACTGTTGGTGCTTCTACTGGTCTCACCGGAGCACTTTCAAACCCGGGAAAGCTCATCATTATAGTTTCTATGTTTGTCGGTCGACTCGGAACGCTCACAATAGCTTATGCATTGAGCAAGAAGATCAGCTCGACGAATTATAAATATCCTGAAGAATCAATGATGGTTGGCTAAACTTTTAGTCCGATCAGATGTAATGTTAATCAGATGAGTAAGGTAACTCCATACGGAACCGAAGAGAGCAAAAAGAAGCAGGTCGCAGAGATGTTCGACAACATTGCCGGCAACTACGATTTTTTGAATCATTTTCTCTCTCTGGGAATTGACGTCCTCTGGAGAAAACGTGCCATAAAATTACTGAAGCAGGATAAGCCAAAACGCATTCTTGATGTCGCGACTGGCACTGCCGATTTTGCATTGCAAACAATGTCTATAAAACCCGATCACATCACTGGGGTAGATATTTCGAACAAGATGCTTGATGTTGGCCGAGTGAAGGTCAAGAAGAAACTGCTTGAGAATAAGATCGAGCTGAAATACGGCGATTCTGAGAACCTGCCATTTGAGGATGGTGCTTTTGATGCTTTGACCGTCGCTTTTGGTGTACGAAACTTTGAGCATCTTGAAAAGGGACTCAAAGAAATGAGTCGGGTTTTAAAACCAGGAGGCAGAGCGGTGATCCTGGAGTTCAGTAAACCTCGGGTTTTCCCAGTAAAACAGGTTTATAATTTCTACTTTAAATTCATCCTTCCATTCATCGGAAAGTACTTTTCAAAAGATCAAAGGGCTTACACTTACTTGCCAGAGTCGGTGGCTAGCTTCCCTGAAGACCAGGACTTTTTAAACATTCTGGATCAGTGCGGATACCAAAATACACGTCAAATTCGTTTGAGTTTCGGAATCGCCTCCATTTATACTGGGGAAGCAGTTTAGCCTGCTCTTTTTCGATTGACTAATTTTGCAGCTTAAATGAAGCGCCTACTCCTAATTTCATTTGTTCTGGTTTCTTTTCTTTTTGGAAAAGATCTACGAGCTCAGCGCTATACGCATAAGAAGGTCGTGGAGAACTTACGCGACTTCGACAAGAAGAAGATGCACTTTGGGTTTGCACTGGGTTTTAACATCGCAGACTTTAATCTGGAGAACGATCTCTCCAGAGATCCTGAGCTCCTGGGATTGATCGTAGAACGGCAGTCAGGCTTTAGCATCGGCACTGTAGCAGACTATCACATTTTACCAGAACTCAATGCACGATTTCTTTTTGCCCTGAGTTTCGCTCAGCGTAACCTGAACTATACTTACGACAGAGGCACAGGGGTGCAAAGTATTGTAACCAAACCGGTAGAATCTACCTATCTCGACTTTCCGCTAAACCTCAAGTATCGTTCCCTGCGCTACAACAACTTTGCTGCCTACATCATTGGAGGTCCCATGTATCAACTCGATCTGGCATCAAAGGCTGGAGTGAATAACCAGGCCGCTTCTGCAGGAAATCAGGTGGTGAAGATCAAGCGGCACACCATGTCTGCACAAATTGGGGTTGGATTTGACTTCTTCCTGGAGTATTTCAAGTTTGGAACAGAAGTGAAAATGAGCTATGGCCTGGACAACATTCTGGTTCCAGATGGCACAGCATTCGACAGACCCATCAACTCTGTGAACTCTCGCCTGATTCAGGTTTCATTCCTATTTGAAGGTTAATTGGATTCATTAACTCAGATCGTACTAGGCGCTTCCGTTGGCGAGGCTGTTCTCGGTAAGAAAGTAGGAAATAAGGCTCCTTTGTGGGGTGCAGTAGCCGGCACGATCCCCGATCTTGACGTACTCACCAGATATATCCTAAGTCCGGTGGATAGCCTACTGGCACATCGCGGATTCAGTCATTCTATCGTTTTTTGCATTCTGGCAGCACCACTGTTTGGATATTTGGTCTATCGCATTCACAAAAATGATTCGGCCACCTGGAAAGACTGGTCGTGGTTGTTCTTTTGGGGCTTATTCACCCATCCCCTGCTCGATTCATTCACCACCTGGGGGACTCAGCTCTTTTGGCCAATGGTCCCAAGATTAGCCTACAAAAGCATCTTTGTGATCGACCCTCTCTACACCTTCCCCTTTTTACTTTTTCTCATCCTTGCCGTGATCAAAAGAAAAGATGTACCTATTCGAAGGAAGTTCAATAATATCGGTCTTACAATAAGTACCATCTATCTGCTGGCCACCTTTGTCAATAAATTGGACATTACCCAGATATTCGAGAACTCACTCAAAGGCCAGGAAATAGCATACAGTCGGATTGAGACCAAGCCCATGCCTTTGCAAAATATTCTGTGGACCGCCAATGTAGAAGTTGACTCAGGATACTACATTGGTTACTACAGTAGATTTGATGAAAGTGATGAGATCCACTTCAATTTCTACCCACATAATAAGCATCGGATCAAAACACCTTTGTCCGAAGAGTTTCAAAAGCTTTATCGCATGACCAATGGCTGGTATGCGCTCGATCAAGTGAAGGATACGCTGGTGATCCACGATCTCCGCTTTGGGATCATGGGAGATTTTGAAACCGGAGAAGGCGAATTCGTATTTGACTATCTCGCCAAACCTTTTGAAGAGAACGGACGTACTGTTTATCACATAGAGCAAAAGCGAAATAGCTTCAATGGAAGTGATACCCTAGTGAGCAGACTTCTTCGCCGAATAGGTGGAGTTTAAAGCTTGTGCTGTATTTCGTACATTTGCCACAATAAGAGGAGATTATGAGATATCTGTATTTGGCAATCATTTTACTTTTTGCGAAAATTGGATTTGGTCAGGCGCAGACCGAGAATTACACGGTTCAACTGTATGCAACCATTACGCCGGCTACACCAGAGATTCAGATCAATTGGCAGGCAGACGCTAACGCCACCTCTTACACGATCTACAGAAAACACCCTGATAGCAGCAGCTGGGGAAATGCCTTAAGAACCCAACCTGCCCTGATCAATTATTTCATCGATCGAAATGTAAGCAAAGGGGTTGCTTACGACTATAGAGTGGATAAGACCACTCCAAACTATACCGCTACTGGTTATCTCAGATCAGGAATTGAGGTTCCACCAGTTGAAAATCGAGGTAAACTCATTCTAATTGCAGACCTTCAATACAGCTCCATTTTGAGAAACGATATCGATCGGTTAAAACTCGATCTGGAAGGAGATGGTTGGAATGTGATCGAGCGCTTAATTCACAATCAGGCACCCGACACCACCGTTAAACGTGTGATTGTTCAGGAATGGAATAAAGATAGAGACAATGTCAAAGCTGTATACCTACTAGGGCACCTGGCCGTACCCATGTCGGGGACAACCAACATGGCTCCAGATGGAGTAACAGATAACTTTGGAGCCTGGCCTGCAGATGCATTTTACAGTGATGTTCGACAACAATATTGGCCAGACCTCAGCTTTACCTGGAGCAGAGACCTACGAAGAAGAAACATTCGTGGTGATGGTAAATACGACCGCGATGTTACCATGCAAAATGCAGAATTGGCCGTTGGTAGAGTCGACTTCAGCCAGTTCACATACTTTGCGAAAAATGAAGCTCAGCTTATGAGCGATTATCTAAAGAAAGCAAGAGCATATAAGTTCAAAGAACATACACCAAGCGAGCGTGCCTTGATAGACGATAATCTGGGTGTAAATACTGCGGGGCAAACAGCAAAAGCAGAAGCCGCTTATAGAACTTTCGCAAATATTGTAGGAACATCAATAGATACAGGAGACTTTCGGGCTATTCTTGATACTTCGGATTATTTAATGGCCTACGTAAACGGTACAGGAACAAACGTGAGTCTGTCTGGTGCAGGAACTTCCCAGGACCTTGCCTCAGATTCCCTGCGGGCTACTTTTGCACTGCTCCATGGCGAGCAATTTGGCGACTTCGATCAGCTAAATAATTATATGAGATCCATGCTTGCGCAGGGAAGTGTACTCAACACCATGTGGTCGGGCAGCCCCTATACTCTTTTACACCCTCTGGGTTTAGGTGGAACCATGGGAGAATGTATGCAGTTGAGCTGGAATAATAGGTCAACGTACGATGTTGGAGGTCAGTTTGAAGGATATGTGCATCAGGCATTGATGGGAGACCCAACAATGCGCGCAAGAATAGTCGGGCCACCAAATAATTTAGTAGCAAGTAACCCAAGCACCAATTTAGTGGAACTGAACTGGACTGCATCCACTGATAACATCGTTGGTTATCATATTTACAGAAAGAAGAAATACGAAGATTTTTATGAACGTCTGAACGATACCGCAATTGTAGGAACTGACTATGTCGATTCTTGTGTAGTAGACTCAGGCGATTACATCTATATGGTAAGGGCTTTGAAGTTGGAAGAGGTTGCAGCAGGATCTTATTATAATCTCAGTCAGGGAATCTTTGACTCTTTAACACTCAGTAATTCTTTGAAGCTGACCTCCGATTTTAGTGTCAGTGTGAATCAAAACGTAGCCACGCTTACCAATCTATCGAATACAAGCACGATCTATTGGGAATTTGGAGATGGGAATAATTCTAACCAAACCAGCCCAGCTCATCCCTATGGAAAGAATGGGACTTTCGATATCACCCAAGTATCGCTCAAAGGATGTAATAGTGATACGGTGATCAAGAGTGTGGATATTGACTATTTCCGTCCTGACCCTCCTTCTAACCTAAGAGTATCTGATCTGGGATCAAATTATCACCTCATCGAATGGGATTCGACGAGCTCGTTTATCAATGGTTATAATGTCTACAGAAGAGAATACCCGAACGGTTTCTACCAGATTCTAACCAATTTTGGGTTCTGGAATAAGCAGTTCCTTGATGACTCATGTCTGGTAACACCGGGAGATTATGAATACATGGTCACTGCATTTAAGCGCGATACCTTCAGAAATGGGGTTAAACCAAACTTCAGTGATAGCATTACTTACGTGTACAACATTACTCAAGACTACTCTGTAAAGGCAGATTTCTCCTATTCTACCAATGCAGACACCATTTTCTTCAATAACCTATCTGCGGAAGCTGATTCGTTCATTTGGGACTATGGCACTGGTTTCGGTAGCAATGAGGAAAACCCGTACTACAATCTTGGTCAAAACAGGACCATCAATGTCAAATTAGTAAGTATTGGTTCTTGCGGAATCGACTCTGTGACCAAATCGGTGGAATTAACTACCGTAGGCTTGCTCGATCCTGAAGGAAGAAGATTCAGCATTTATCCGAATCCTGCAAAAGATTGGATCAAGGTTTCTGTAGATCATGGTGTTCACCATCTTCGTATTTATGATGTGGCAGGACGAATGGTCAGATCAGACAGGATCACAGAAGGTGATAATCGCATACTTATCGATGATCTTTCCGCAGGCGAATACCTCCTTGAGATCTACTCAGGAACAGCACTCCGTCGAGAGAAGCTGATCATAGGTAAATAGGTTTTCAACCCATTTTAAGACTCTTTAATAATTCTTTGACCTTAATTTACTATGCGCGCATAGTATTTTGCTTATATTAGGGTCGTGAAAGCGGAAGAAACCATAGATTTTCCAATAAAATGGGCATGGCACCATATTTCTCGCATTTATAATGCTGAAGCTTCAAAATATGGAGGCAGTTTGAGTCTTGGGTATATTCTATTGAATATTGATCAGGATAAAGGAACGCCGTCAACCAGCCTTGCCCCGAAACTAGGCATGGAACCGACCAGTTTGAGTCGAACCTTAAAGCGCATGGAAGATCTTGAGCTCATAGAAAGAAAACCCTGTGAAACCGACAAAAGGAAGGTTTTTCTTCACCTAACGAATCTGGGAAAGGAAAAACGGGAAATGTCAAAACAGGTCGTAAAACGCTTCAACACAGAATTACAAAAACGCATCAAGGAAGAAGAACTGAACAGCTTCTTCTCAACGATGAAAAAGATCAATCATATTCTAACAAACGAAGAGATTTTTAATGATGAAAAGACACATTAGGAAAGTCGCTGTACTCGGATCAGGAGTAATGGGCTCGCGTATAGCTTGCCATTTTGCCAATATTGGCGTTGAAGTGCTGCTATTGGACATTCCTCCTCGAGGCGAAGAAAAGAACAGAAATAAAATTGCCGATGACGCACTCAAAGCTGCGTTGAAGTCCTCCCCCTCCCCCATTTACTCGAAGTTCTTTTCTTCGAGGATCAGCACGGGGAACTTTGATGATGACCTTCAAAAGATCGCTGATTGTGATTGGGTCATTGAGGCGATCATTGAAGACCTTAAGATCAAGCAGGGGCTCTATGAAAAGGTAGACGTACACCGAAAGGAAGGAACGCTGATCTCAACGAACACCTCAGGAATCCCAATTCAAATGCTCAACAAGGGCCGATCCGAAGACTTCAGAAAGCATTTCTGTGGAACTCACTTCTTTAACCCCCCCAGGTATTTGCGATTGCTTGAGATCATACCAGGTCCTGACACCGACAAGTCAGTACTTGACTTTCATATGCACTACGGAGAGAAATTTCTGGGAAAGAAGTCGGTGCTCTGTAAAGACACCCCGGCATTCATTGCCAATAGAGTGGGCGTATTCTCAATCATGTCACTATTTCACCTCGTTAAAGAAGTTGGAATGACTGTGACCGATGTCGACAAGATCAGCGGTCCGCTTATCGGCAGACCAAAATCAGCAACCTTCAGAACATGTGATGTTGTTGGCATTGACACCCTCGTTAAGGTAGCCAACGGACTTTCGGAACACTGCCCAAAAGACGAGGCAAAAGATGCATTTCAGATCCCGAAGTATGTTCAAAGTCTAATTGATAATGAATGGCTGGGAAGTAAATCAGGACAGGGCTTCTATAAAAAGATCAAAGAGGATGGAAAATCTAAGATCCTCGCATTAAATCTTGAAAGCCTGGAATACGAAGAACAGAAGAAGAGCAAATTTCCCTCTGTGGAACAGGCCAAACTTCAGGACAGTGTTGAAGACAAGATCAAAACACTATTTCACGGTAAGGATAAGGCTGCTGAGCTTATCAAAAAGAGTATGGTGAACACCTTTGCCTACGTTGCAAACCGCATTCCCGAAATATCGGATGAGATCTATCGATTGGATGACGCTGTAAAAGCTGGATTTGGCTGGCAACACGGACCATTTGAGCTCTGGGATATCATCGGTTTTGAAAAAGGAAAGAAGGCGGTTGAAGAAGCAGGCTTGAATCTGCCAGATTGGGTTAAGAAAATAGATGCAAAAGATTTCAGTTTCTACAAATTCGAAAAAGACCTCCTGTACTATTATGACCAGCAGAACGCATCATATAAAGAGATCCCCGGTCAGGAAGATCGTGTGAGTCTACAGGCAAGAAAAGCAGGTCATACCCTTTGGGAGAATTCCGAAGCTTCTATCATTGATCTGGGTGACGGTATCCTTAATCTGGAATTCCACTCCAAGATGAATACCGTGGGCAGTGGGATCATTCAGGGTATCAATAAGGCCGTTGATCTTGCTGAGAAGGAGTATAAAGGTCTTGTGATCTATAATGAAGGTGAGAATTTCTCCGCTGGGGCGAATGTCGGACTCATCTTTATGTTGGCCATCGAACAGGAAATGGAGGAACTGGACATGGCTGTCAGGATGTTTCAAAAAGCAACCATGCGTTTGAGGTATTCTGATATACCAGTTGTTGTTGCTCCACATAATCTGACACTCGGCGGTGCAACAGAAATGTGTCTGCACGCAGATGCAGTCGTTGCCCATGCAGAAACCTATATGGGTTTGGTTGAATTCGGCGTAGGCCTGATACCTGGAGGTGGTGGAACCAAAGAATTTACGGTTCGATTAGCAGAGGAATTTGAAGATGGTGATATTCGAACCAATAGCTTCAGAAAGCGCTTCCTTACCATTGGTCAGGCCAAAGTTTCCACCTCAGCAGAGGAGGCTTTTGAACTCGGCTATTTAAGAAGGGGATTCGATCATATTGTGATAAACAGAGACGAGCAATTGGCTTACGCAAAAGCTAAGGCCATTGAGCTCTCAGAAAAAGGCTACACCCGACCAGTTCCTAAAAAGCTCAAAGTCCTTGGAAAGGAAGCCATGGGACTTGTGTACATCGGAGCCAACACCATGGAAAGTGGGAATTATATCAGCGAACACGACAAGCTGATCTCCGAGAAGCTAGGATACGTGATGAGCGGAGGAATGCTTTCAGAACCTACTGAGGTAAGCGAAGACTATTTGCTCGACCTCGAACGAAAGAAATTCCTCGAACTATGTATGCAGCGGAAAACACTCGAACGCATGCAAAGCCTGGTAAAAACTGGAAAAATATTGAGAAACTAAAAAGACTGAATCAATGAAAGCATATATCGTAGCAGCAAAAAGAACAGCAGTTGGTAAAGCCAACAGAGGCATGTTTCGTTTCATGCGTCCGGATGACCTTGCAGCTTCCGTGATCAAAGATCTACTTAAAGAAGTTCCAGGCGTGGACAAGGAAGAGATCAATGACGTGATCGTAGGGAATGCAACTCCTGAAGCTGAACAAGGCTTGAACGTAGGGAGAATGATCTCTTTGATGAGCCTGGACACCGTGAAGGTTCCAGGCATGACCGTCAATAGGTATTGCGCATCAGGACTCGAGACCATTGCCATCGCATCATCAAAGATCAGTGCAGGCATTTCTGATTGCATCATCGCTGGTGGAGTTGAATCTATGTCTGCCGTCCCGATGGGAGGCTGGCGCGTGGTTCCAAATGCCGATGTCAGCTCAAATACTCCAGAGTGGTATTGGGGAATGGGACTAACAGCAGAAGCGGTCGCAAAAGAATATGAGATCAGCAGACAAGAGCAAGATGAATTCTCGCTTCGCTCTCACCAAAGAGCGATCGCGGCCATAGAATCTGGCAAATTCAAGGATGAGATCACTGCTATTGAGGTTGAACAGAACTATCTTGATGAAGACGGAAAGTCAGCTCAAAAGAAATGGACGGCAGACACCGATGAGGGTCCGCGCGCCGACACCAATCTCGGGGTACTCAGTAAACTGAGACCCGTCTTTGCACAAGACGGAAGTGTAACCGCGGGGAACTCTTCGCAAACCTCTGATGGTGCAGCATTCGTCATGGTGGTCTCTGAAGATTTTCTGAAAAAGCACGACCTAAAGCCCATTGCCAGATTAGTCTCTTATGCCACAGTTGGTGTAGAGCCAAGGATAATGGGAATTGGCCCGATTGAAGCAGTTCCAAAGGCACTTAAAATGGCAGATAAGAAACTTAAAGACATCGAATTGATCGAGTTGAATGAGGCTTTTGCTTCCCAATCTGTTGCGGTGAGCAAAAAGCTCGACTTCGATCCTGAGATCCTCAATGTGAATGGAGGAGCCATAGCGCTCGGACACCCATTGGGCTGCACCGGGGCTAAACTATCGGTTCAACTCTTTAACGAGATGAAACGCAGAAAGAACAAATACGGTATGGTGACCATGTGTGTGGGTGCTGGTCAGGGTGCCGCAGGAATTTACGAACTACTTTAAAAAATTAAGACCATGACATCAATCAAAGGAGGAGAATTCCTCATCAAAAAAACAAATGCAGCGGATGTATTCATACCTGAAGAATGGGATGAAGAACAAAAGATGATCGCACAGACTTGTCGCGATTTCATCAAACAGGAGATCTTCCCGAATCTCGATCGCATCGATAATATGGAAGAAGGCCTAATGGAATCTATCCTGGATAAAGCAGGCGAATTAGGATTTCTAAGCATAAAGATCCCGGAGGAATATGGGGGCTTTGGAAAAGACTTCATCACGACCATGCTGATCACAGAGATCACCGGCACAGGACACTCTTTTGCAGTATCATTTGCCGCACATACCGGAATTGGAACCTTACCCATTCTTTACTATGGGAATGAGGAGCAGAAAAAGAAGTACATCCCTAAACTCGCTACAGGGGAATGGAAGGGCGCTTACTGCCTGACAGAACCGGGCTCGGGATCAGACGCAAATTCTGGTAAAACAAAGGCGGTTCTCAGTGATGACGGTAAACACTATAACCTGAACGGTCAAAAAATGTGGATCACCAATGCGGGCTTTGCCGATGTTTTCACTGTTTTCGCTAAGATCGATGATGATGACAACCTATCCGCATTCATAGTGGAGAAATCCTATGATGGTATCAGCTTGAACCCAGAAGAAAAAAAGATGGGGATCAAGGGTTCATCCACTCGTCAGGTCTTTTTTAATGATTGCAAGGTTCCCGTTGAGAACCTACTTGGCAAAAGAGGTGAAGGCTTTAAAATAGCCCTGAATATCCTGAATCTTGGAAGGATCAAGTTAGCGGCGGCGGCGCTCGGAGGATGTAAAAGAACCATACATTCCAGCGTAAAATATGCCAATGAAAGAAATCAGTTTGGCAGACCGATCTCCAAGTATGGAGCTATTCGCTACAAGCTCGCTGAGCAAACCATCAGAACCTATGCGATGGAGTCGGCGGTGTACCGTTGCAGCAGAGATATTGACGCCGCCATCAAGTCTTTAGAGGATGAGGGAATGGACCACGCTGATGCTCTTTTGAAAGGGGTGGAAACCTTTGCAGCTGAAGCAGCCATACTGAAGGTTTATGGCTCAGAGACACTGGACTATGTTGTTGATGAAGGAGTACAGATCTACGGTGGAATGGGTTATTCTGCTGAAGCGCCAATGGATCGGGCATACCGCGATTCCAGGATCAACAGGATCTTTGAAGGAACCAATGAGATCAACCGAATGCTCATCGTAGATATGCTCCTTCGAAAGGCTATGAAAGGTGAACTCGATCTTATGTCACACGCTCAAAAGGTAGCTGGTGAACTCATGGAGATCCCAGATTTTGATGAGCCGTCTACCGATCCTTTTGAACTGGCACACGAGGCCCTTGAGAAGTTTAAAAAGTCTGTCTTGATGGTAGCAGGTTCGGCGGCGCAAAAACTGATGATGGAACTCGCCAAAGAACAGGAGATCCTTATGAATATTTCCGATATGGTGATCGATACATATATTGCTGAATCGCTTGTCCTACGCGTTCAAAAACTTGCAGAGCAGCGAGGTGTAGAAAGCTGTGAAGCTGAGATCGCTATGATGAAAACCTTGTTGTACGATACAGCTGATCGCATCAACAAGAACGGCAAAGATGCCTTGCACTCATTTGCTGAAGGTGACGAACTAAGAATGATGCTCATGGGGCTCAAACGTTTTACTAAAACACAGCCTTTGAACGTGAAAGAACAACGTCAGATCATCGCTCAAAAGTTGATCGAGTCAGACAAGTATTGTTTTAAGACATATTAGGGATCAGGGGCTAGAGGTTAGAGTTCAGAGGTTAGAGTTCAGGGGCATTAATTGATATAGCCGCCTTCTGGGAACTATTCCTTATCCTTGTGAGGAATGAAGATCCTTCTAGTTTTAGTTGCTGTATTTAGCCTTAGTGCACTAGGACTTAAGCTCGTCAATAAAAAGTCTGACTTGCGCTTAGCTCTGAGGTTAGCTTTGAGCGTCCTGCTGTTATACTCCGCATTGGGAGCTTTTGTTTCCAGTGCCTGGTTGCAGACCCTTCTCCCTCAGAGCTTTGAACTAGATGAGAGCAGATCGGTCGTTGCAGGAGCTGTTGAGCTGGTACTTGCTATTGGGCTTCAGATTCCGCGCTATCAAAAGATATTTGCGTGGATTCTGATCGGGTATCTGTTGTTCATCCTTCCCCCGGTCCTTTCGAGCTCTATCAATACTATTTACCACAATCCACAAAACTTTGACTCTGTAAACACTGAATATCTTTGGTTTCGTATACCCATACAATTTGCATTGATCATTTCTGTTTATCTGAGCGCAATCAGAAGCTTTCCCTTGAGAAATGTTTCGGAATGATCCTACTTCGCTTATGGGTCAACCCAGTCCTAAGTCAGAATATTCATTTCCAGATGTACATCATGAGCTAACTGCCTCATACTTGCAGCCTGAGGCATAAAACATATGGCTTTTATCTCCTCAATCTTTGTACCTTTGACAAAATTCCTCGTCAGCTACGACGCGCAATTTCCTTTATCCTCGCAAGTATTGAAGCTCACTGCTTTTTCCGCGCGCTGATTTCGGCC
>CBFHWY010000070.1:0-13218 GCA_965659675.1 Salibacteraceae bacterium
CCCTTGGATGGAAGCTCCAATATTGATGTGAATGTTTCTATAGGAACCATTTTCTCCATTTACAGAAAGCAGTCTGAAGGGCAGGATCTGGATGAAAAAGACTTCCTGCAACCAGGAAGAAAGCAGATCGCCGCTGGATACGTGATATATGGGTCATCAACAATGCTTGTATACACCACTGGAAACGGGGTTAACGGCTTTACACTAGATCCTTCGATTGGGGAATTTTGCCTTTCTCATTCCGACATGAGCTTCCCTGAAAATGGTAAGATCTATTCTATCAATGAGGGGAATTATGCGGGCTTTGAAACAGGCTTAAGACATTATATCGACTCTTGTCGTGAGAAGCAACTGACCTCAAGGTACATTGGTTCCTTGGTAGCAGACTTTCACCGAAACCTCATTAAAGGAGGCATTTATATTTACCCCGGGACCAATAACCGACCAGAGGGTAAATTGCGTTTGCTGTACGAATGCAACCCTTTGGCTTATATCGCAGAACAAGCTGGTGGAATTGCCAGCGATGGTAGGAAAGAGATCATGGATATTGATCCCGTGCAGCTACATCAGCGTTCACCATACTTTGTTGGCTCAAAGGAAATGGTAAAAGAGGCAATGGACTTCCTTGCCTAATTGAACTATTCTAGCATCGACACGTTGAAAGACTCTACCTTTGAAGTCATTCTATGAACTTGCAAGAACTGCAAGATAAGTTTACCAGGCTCGAGCCTATCGATGACCTTCTCAATCTGCTCTCTGCGGACGGGAATCGTCATGCCTATTTGAATGGTCAGGTAGGTTCGTCCATTGCATTTATCGCTGACCGGGTGATATCTGAACTGGAAGGTACACACCTCCTTGTTTTGAATGATAAAGAAGAGGCAGCCTATTTTCAAAATGACCTCGAAAGCCTCTTAGGTGAAAAGAGTGTACAGTTTTTCCCTGCTTCATATAGGTTTCCATATCAGGAAGATCATACCGACAACAGTAATGTGCTTTTGCGCGCTGAGGTATTGCACGACTTTAATAGAAGGCGCAAAAGACATGTGATCGTTACATACCCTGAAGCCTTAACAGAGCAGGTGGTCAGTAAAAGACACCTAAAGAAGAACACACTTGAAATAAAGACAGGTGATGAGTTGAGTATCGATTTCATCAATGAAATGCTCTTTGAGTATGAATTTGAGCGTGTTGATTTTGTGTACAAACCGGGTCAGTTCTCCATTCGGGGAGGTATTGTAGATATTTTCTCGTTCTCAAATGATGATCCATATCGCATAGAGTTCTTTGGGGATGAAATCGATAGCATCAGAACCTTCAATCCGGAGGATCAGTTATCACTGAAAAAGCTCAGTAGGGTGCATGTTGTACCCAATGTGGAGGAGCGGCTCTTGAAAGAAGAGCGCGCATCATTCTTTGAGTATTTGCCTACCAATTCAGTGATCTGGCTAAAGAATTATGAGATCACGGCTCACAAGATCCAGGAAGAATTCCAGAAAGCTCAGGTCATTTTTGATAAGCTGGAGTCTAAGGAGATGAAGCTTAGTCCCGAGCAGCTATATGTGAATGAGGAGTATTTCAGACAAAGTGCAGCACCAAATAAGCTCGTTGAATTTGGGTTGAAGCGACACTTCAATGACTCAGTCAGTATTCAGTTTCATCAGAAACCACAACCTCATTTTAACAAGGATTTTGACCAGCTTGCGAAAAACCTCAAGCAGAATTCTTCTTCGGGTATTTCAAATATGATCCTCGCCTCTTCCCCAAAACAGGTAGAGCGATTACATAGGATCTTTGAAGATATAGGGGCGGATGTAGCATTTAAAACCTTGCTACTACCTATACATGAAGGCTTTATAGACCAAGACCTTAAGCTGGCCTGCTATACAGATCACCAGATCTTTGAGCGATATCAACGATTTAAACTTAAGGAGGGTTTCAGGAAGAACGACCAGGCACTGACGATCAAAGAACTCACCAGTCTTCAAAAGGGTGATTTTGTCACACACATCGACCATGGTATTGGGCGTTTTGATGGCCTTGAAAAAATTGACGTTAACGGAAAAGAACAGGAAGCGATACGCTTGATCTACTCAGGTGGTGACTTGCTCTATGTGAGTATTCATTCACTGCACCGCATCGCTAAATTCACTGGTAAGGAGGGGGCTACTCCAAAGATCAATAAGTTGGGTTCCCCAGCCTGGAAAACACAGAAGTCCAAAGCCAAGAAAAAGATCAAGGAGATCGCCTTTGACCTGATCAAACTTTATGCGAAAAGGAAAGCCCAAAAAGGGATGGCCTATTCACCAGACTCATATCTGCAAACTGAGCTTGAGGCATCCTTTATTTATGAGGACACCCCTGATCAGGAGAAATCTACCCAGGCTGTGAAGGAGGATATGCAGGAGGAAGCACCTATGGATAGGCTGATCTGTGGTGATGTTGGCTTTGGTAAAACTGAGGTGGCCATCAGAGCGGCATTCAAAGCGGCTAGTGATGGCAAACAGGTGGCAGTTCTTGCCCCAACAACCATTCTTACTTTTCAGCATTTTAAGACCTTTTCGAAGCGATTGGAAGATTTCCCAGTAAAGGTTGATTTTATCAATCGATTTAAATCTCAAAAAGACCAGAAAGAAACACTCAGAGCCCTTGAGGCAGGTGAGGTAGATATCATTATCGGGACACATCGTTTGGTCTCGAAAGATGTCAAATTTAAAGACCTCGGTCTGCTCATTATTGATGAAGAACAGAAGTTTGGGGTAGGCGTGAAAGACAAGTTGAAGACCATCAAGGCGAATGTTGATACCCTAACATTAACTGCCACTCCGATTCCGCGGACGCTTCAATTTTCCCTCATGGGAGCAAGGGATCTTAGCATCATTCAAACTCCTCCAGCCAATAGAATACCCGTACAAACTGAGATCGTTCCTTTTAACGATGAGGTGATCAAGCAGGCCGTTTATTATGAAACGAGCCGTGATGGACAAGTTTTCTTTGTGCACAATCGCGTTCAAAACATCAAGGATGTCGCTGCTATGATCAAAAGACTTTGTCCGGATGTGAGTGTGGGAATTGCTCACGGACAAATGGAGGGTCATGAGCTTGAGAAGGTCATGATGGATTTCATCAATTATGAGTTTGATGTTTTAGTTGCTACAACAATCATTGAGAGTGGATTGGATATCCCCAATGCCAATACCATTATCATCAATCAAGCTCAGAATTTCGGTCTAAGCGATCTCCATCAGATGCGCGGTAGAGTTGGAAGGTCAAATAAAAAGGCATTCTGCTATTTATTGGCGCCACCCTTATCGAGCTTAACAAAAGAAGCGCGTCAGCGTCTTAAGGCTATTGCGCAATTTAGTGACCTCGGCAGCGGATTTAACATTGCAATGCGCGATCTGGATATTCGAGGTGCTGGGAACTTGCTCGGTGGAGAGCAGTCTGGCTTTATTTCAGAGATCGGCTTTGAAATGTATCAAAAGATACTTGATGAGGCCATGACCGAATTGAAGGAAAATGAGTTCAAAGACCTTTTCGAGGACAAAGATGATGAGGGACTTCAGCAATTTGTAAAGGATACGCAGATAGATACTGACCTGGAGTTTCTAATTCCTGACACCTATGTGAACAATGTTGAGGAACGTTTGATCCTCTATCAAAAGTTATCTGAAAAAGAGAGGGAGGAGGAGCTTCAGGATTTCTATGAAGAGCTCAAGGACCGTTTTGGTCCAGTTCCGGAAGAGACCGAACGCTTATTTGATCTTTTGCGCTTAAGGCGCGTTGCGAAGCGTGTTGGCTTTGAGAAGATCATTATCAAGAACCATAAGATGGTTTGTTATTTTGTTGCGAATCAGGAGAGCGCATACTACCAATCTTCACGCTTCCAGTCGGTCCTGGAATTCATCAAGAAAAACCCAATGAGGGGGCAGATGAAGCAGAAGAATGACAAACTACTGATCAGTTTTGCCGGTATCGGGGAGATCGCAGAGGCCATTCAGATCCTCAGAGAAATGGAGATGGCACGACAGGAAACCCCCGGCGTACCATCCCAATCTTAAACTAAATACAGCAGTACTTATCTTCTTCTCCCATTAAATCCAACCAAAAGTGAGAGGCGCGGATTCTTCGGGCTTGCGGTGAACGCAAGGTTCATTGGTATATATACATTTTCAGTTCTAAATGACATTCCAGCGGCTATCACAAAAGCGGCACCGGTAACGCTCAGGTTAGGGCCAAAGCCAATCTCTAATCCTTTGGCGTCTCTGATTCCGATCAGCACACTGGCATTTGGAAGAAAATAACCCTGATCCATACCTCCAATGAGCCCAATGAATTCGATCAGTCCCTGAGTTCCATTTTCAAGGGTAAAATATCGGGTCTCAAACTGCCAGCCAAATTGACTTACCAAAGGGAAATCAGGACCATCAACGATCCCAAAATCTGTATTATTCCTGGTGAAATATGTAGCTCCTACACGTGGACCTGAAAGCTTCAGAACATTATCCATGTATTCGGGCTCTGGATCCGTTTCTTTTTCTACTTGAACAGGAACTTCTACGTATACTGTATCTGGCGCTGAAGTGGCTGAATGATCATCATCCATCACAGACTGTTTAAAGGGCATATTTAGCCTTGTATTCTGTTCATCAGATATCGGTCTGAGTTCACCATTTTCCTGAATCAATTTGTCGCCGGTCTCTAACCGGAGACCCTTGATACGGTTAAAATCGGCAGTGATCAGCGGTCCATCGGAATATCCGTAGACTTTATACTTTGCCGATGGACGTGAAAGCTCAATCAGCTGAACTTCTTGGAATGTCCCATCTAAAAAGAAGATGGTGTCCTGTGCGTGTAAGGACGAACTAAAGACTGCAACTACTACAATTATTATGAACTGTTTCATGATTGAATATTTTGAATTTGAAACCAAATGAAGTTTGATGAGTCCAAACCATCACATTCAATACGGAATATCAATATTCTCTTTGAGAGATCTCGTTAAGCTATATTAGAGTGAAAGCCTTGTACAGCAGGGCATAAAGGAGGAATAATTGTATTCCATTCTAGCGAAGCACTTCAAAAGCGCTTTCTGATTCTATGGGAGGGATCTGATCGATCTTGATGTTTTCAACATCGCTTAGGGGTGAACCTTCTGACAACCAATCTAGCATTAACAGACAGGTTTTGTAGTCACCTTGAAATTCTGTACTCACACTGCTGTCTTTTTCATTTCGAACCCAGCCCAGGAGCTTGAGTGAATCCGCCTTTTCCATGGTGAACTTTCTGAACCAAACGCCCTGCACCTTTCCAAAGACCCGAACTTTAAAACGAAATGATTTGTTCTGTAATGGCATCAGCTTTGCTTATATCTTTGATCAAAATTACAATCATGAAAAAATTACCAATATTTTCTTTAATCATCATTCTTCTAAGTGCCTCACCTCTGCTGGCACAGGAGTTACCTATGCCTAGTCCGAGCTCAATGCTAAAGCAACGCGTAGGCCTAACGGATATAACAATCAAGTATAGCAGACCGAGCATGAAGGATCGAGTGATCTTTGGAGATCTGCTTCCTTTCGATGAAATGTGGAGAGCTGGAGCGAACAAGTGCACCAGAATCAGCTTTTCGAATCCAGTATTTTTTGGTGAAAAGAAAGTAGACGCTGGGGCTTACTCGGTATTCTTCATTCCATCGCCTAATGAATGGGTGTTTATTCTGAATAGCGACACGAATTTGAGAGGAACCTCTGGGTATGATACTTTAAAAGATGTTCTCAGAATGAATGTTATTGCAATGCCTGTTCCTGAAAAAAGAGAGTCTATGCTGTTTAACATTGGCAAACTTAGAGATCAAAGTGCTGCCCTTGAAATGGAATGGGATGAGGTAAAAGTGAGTATTTCCTTCTTCGTAAATGATATGGATCAGGCAATGAAGAATATCAAGAAGGCCATCAAGGAACAAAAGGAAGGTGAGTACAGAGCCTATATGAACGCAGCGAGTTTCTTAAGCCGATCTGGTCAGAATGAGCAGGCCCTGGAATATATTGACGACGCGATCAAAATCGGTGATTACTGGTATGCACATTGGATCAAGGCTCAGATCTTAGGAGATATGAAACAGTATGATAAAGCGATGCAATCTGTAGATGCAGCTGTCACGAAGGGTCAGGCTCATTATGCAGATTTGGGGCGTGATTTCACATACATCGAGACGATCTCGAAAAAAGCCAAAGAATGGGAGAATAAATAAGCCCGTTTACAACGAAATAAAAAGCCCCGCTTCTTTTCCAGGAGTGGGGCTTTTTTATGATATGAATTAGAGGCTAAAGTGAGGCAGCTTCTTTTCCGGCGTCCTCTTCGCCAATGTGCTTTTGAAGGAATGCTTCCATTTGTCGGTAGAAGTCAAAGCGATTCTCTTCATTTCTGAAGCCGTGGCCTTCGTTATCCTTTACCAGATATTCGACTTCCACTCCACGACTTTTCATTGCTTCCACCATTTGGTCTGACTCAGACTTTTTCACTCTTGGGTCATTTGCACCTTGTGCAATGAAAAGCGGAGCTGTGATCTTCTCAGCATTCAATGATGGAGAGTATTGCGCCATCATAGTACTATCTTGTTTTGGATGTCCAACCATTTCATAGAGCATCTCAAGATACTGCGTCCAGTATGGAGGTATGGTCTCCATGAATGTAAACAGGTTAGAAACCCCAACATAATCCACTCCACATGCATAGAGGTCTGGAGTATAAGTAAGACCTGCAAGCGTTGCGTAACCACCGTAGCTTGCGCCATAGATCGCTATGCGTTGAGGATCTGCGATACCCTCGCTTGTTAACCATTTCACTCCGTCGCTAACATCATTTTGCATGTTCTGACCCCATTGTTTAAATGAAGATTCCCAGAATTCACGTCCATATCCAGTGGAGCCTCTGAAGTTCATCTGTAAAACTGCATAGCCTCTATTGGCCAGGAATTGAACTTCTGGGCTATATCCCCAATTGTCTCTTGCCCAGGGTCCACCATGTGGATTGACCACTACAGGGAGATCCTTTGCTTCTTTGCCCACGGGCAGAGTGAGGTAACCATTGATGGTCATCCCGTCTCTTGATTTGTATTGAATGGGCTTCATGCTGGCCATTTCTTCTTCTTTGATCCATGGACTCACATCCTCGATCTTTTCCAGTTTATCGCTATCGATGTCATAGAAGTAATAAGATCCAAGAGAGCGATCGCTGTAGGTTCTAACGATGAGTTTTTTCTCGTCTTTGCTCATTGAAGCAATACCGATCTCATAACCTTCGAGTTGCGTTTTGAGTTTATTGAACCATGCTTCGGTTTGGTCATCGAGAAAGTGTCTGTAGCGCTTGTCGGTAGTGTAGGAAACAGAAGTCAATACTTTGCGCACCCTTGAGTAGCTCAAATTGTAAACATCAACTTCAGGATGCTCAAAAATGAGATCAGTTGTTTTACGCCCTTCAATGTCATAGAGCATGATGGCCGATTTATCACGACCAATATTGCTTGAAACGTATAGATTCTTGTTATCAAAAGTGAAGAACAGCGGGCTCAGACTCTCTTTGAAATTGGTCGTTAAGAGCACTTCCCATTCACTGTCTTCATTTTCACGGTAAAGAACGCTCGTATTTACGCCATCCGTGGTGCTTGCAATACGAAGTTTCCCCTCGTGATCTGTCATCCAGCCTGAGATATTCCCTGGATTTTCGGCTAACATTTCCAATTCACCAGTAACAATGTTCAGTCGGTAAGGATCAAAGATTCGAAGGTCCCTTTTGTTTAGTTCAACCATAATGTAGTCATCCTGTTCCTCCAGATCATCTAAAAGACGGGTTCTTACACTATCAAAAGCGGTTAATGGAAGTGGATTTGAGCCATCGATATTCACTGCATAAAGTGCGAAATTCTCATCTCCACCATTGTCTTTCAAATAAAGAATGCGATCATTATTTGCCCACATGTAACCAGCAATGTCACGATCGGTGACCTCTGTTACGCGTTGGGCTTCTGATTCCCCAATTTTTTGAATAAAAACGTTCATCCGGTTCTCATAGGGTGCCATGTAAGAATAATAGGCTCCATCGGGTGAGATCTGATAGGATGATTTTTCAGGATTCTTAAAGAAGTCTTCTAGTGGGATCTCTCTTATTTCCATAGTTTTTGTGTCACTTGTTTGTTCTCCTCCTTCGCTGTCGCATGCAGATAAAGCGAGCAGTCCGAAAGCAAATAGGGCTATTCTTTGAATTTTCATGTTGATGGTTTTTGATTGAATCCAAAACTATCATTCTCCATGAGCAAATAACAACCATAGGACCTTAAAAATCACCTACTGTAATTCAATTAGTGCAACAACGTTGCAAAAAGAGTTATATTCGCACCTATGCGCCTGGCAGTATTGCTTCTATTATTTCCAATTTGCAGTCTTACAGCTCAGAACTATAAGATCAGTGGGAGAATATTGGATCGAGATCAAGGCCTGCCCTATGCTGACATACTCATACATGAATTGGCTAAAGGTGCCTACAGTGATGAAGGAGGTAAGTTTCGTATTGAGGATGTACCACCGGGTTCTTATCACCTGCATATAAGTAAGCTAGGATATGAGCCCATAAGTTTGGATATAAAATTGAATGGGGACACATTCCTTCAGCTCTCGTTAAGTCCGACCCTTATTGAAATGCGGACCGTGCTTATCGAAGATCAGCTTACAAAGTCAGAAGAAAGTGCCCTTTCAGTTGATCAGCTTGGAGAGGCTGAGCTCTTTGATAATGAGGGCAACAGTATGATCGCTAAGTTGGAGAATCTTCCAGGCGTCAATAGGATCAATGTGGGTACTGGCATTGATAAGCCAGTGATCAGAGGTTTAAGTCAAAATCGCGTGGTAGTAGCAGAGAACGGGATTAAGCAAGAGGGGCAGCAATGGGGTACAGATCACGGGCTTGAGATGGATGCATTTCGGGATCAAAAAGCTCAGGTGATCAGAGGTCCGGCATCAGTTCAGTATGGTAGTGAAGCCATAGGAGGGGTAATCAACTTTGTAGCGCCCAATATTCCAGAAAGAGGAGATTTTAGGCAGGAGCTCTCAACGCTGGCGCAATCCAATGTTGGTTTGTTAGGTGCTTCTTATGCCCTCAAGTTCAATAAGAGGGGCTGGTATAGCAGGTCTCGGGTAAGCCTTCGAGAATCCTCCGACATTCGTGTACCCGCTGACAGCTTCATCTATGCGGGTTATCAGTACCCACTTGAGTTGAATCAACTTCAAAATACAGCCATGAAAGAGCAAGCGGGGATGATCACCATGGGATATCAATCCAATTTTGGCTTTTCGGAGCTCAGCTACAGCTTAACGGACCAACAGATAGGCTTTTTCCCAGGAGCACATGGAAGGCCAGATCGAGAGCGGCTAATTTCAGATGGTGAGGATCGAAATATAGACCGGCCCAAGCAGCAGATCGCCCACCAGCGGATACAGATCAGAAATAATTTCAAGTTGGGAGAGAATTGGTTGGAACTGGATCTTGCCTGGCAGCAAAATGATCGGCGTGAGTTTGAAATGGATCTTATGGATCCGGATCTTCATCTTTCCCTTCAAACTTATAGTGCGAATCTCAGATTTCACCAGCAAAAAAACGAGCTCAAATGGGTTCATGGTATATCGGCCATTGCTAAGTCGAATCAAAACCTGGGAACAGAATTCCTGATCCCTGATTATCGCGAACAGATGCTTGCTTACTTCAGCTTAATGGAATCCAAGAGAAATGATCAATACATTTTTAAGCTTGGTTGGCGAGCCGAGTTCAATCACCTCAATGCGGATCAGGTATTTTGGCAAGATGGGAGCTTGCGTTCTCCAAACTACAATAGAAATCTAGCCAATGCAACTTTATCCAGCTCCTGGATCTGGGGTTCCGGACAAAGAAATGAGCAAGCCATCAACCTGGCCAGTGGATACCGCTTTCCCAATGCAGCTGAGCTTTTTTCAAACGGACTGCATCACGGAGCTTTTAGATATGAGAAAGGAGACCCGGATCTAAAGACGGAAAGAAGTTTACAATTCGATTATCGCTATGAGCTAAATTACTCTTCATACAGCTTAAGTATCACGCCGTATGCCGCCTATATCCAAGATTATATTTACCTCGCTCCCAGTGCTCGATTCGCATCAAATGATCAGGGCGGAGGTCAGATCTACGAATACAAACAGAATAGCGCGGTGCTCACTGGGGCCGAGATCTACTCCGACTGGCACTTTGGAGAACACTGGCATTGGGTGAGCGGAATTGAGGGAGTATTTGGTCATAACCTTGCGGAGAATCGTCCCTTACCTATGATCCCCGCAACGGAAATAGTGAATAGGATCAAATATGAATTTGAATTCGCCGATATCAATTTCAGCAACCAGCTGGAGTGGCGAAGTCTATTTAGTCAGAGCAGAACAGAGCGCAATGAATTTAATACTCCAGGGAGTCAAATAATAGATCTGAGCTCTACCATACGGATCATGCAATTTGCTCAGGGGGTATGGCTTAAAGTGAGTGTACAGAATCTATTTGATACGCTTTACTACCAACATTTAAGCAGGTTTAGGATGCTAAACCTTCCTGAACCCGGACGAAGCTTTAATCTAGCAATGAAAATTAAATTTTGAATTATGAGAAAGTCGATCATTTATATCCTGGCTGCGGGATTGCTAATAGCAGCAAGTTCATGTAACAAAGAAGATGAGGAAGCTCCAGTTATATCTGTTAGTAGTCCTCAGGAGGAAGCCAAATACTCAGGAGGTGATGTTATACAGGTTCGAGCATTATTGGAAGATAACGAGGAGCTCGGAGAATACAAACTTGAGATACACGAGGCTGGTGGTCACACCCATAAGAGAGGTGGTGATGAAGAGTTTGAGTTTGAGGAGATCATTCCTATTGAAGGAACTTCCTATCAAATCGAAACCGATGTGAACATTCCAGATAGTGCTGAGGTTGGCGAGTATCATGTTTTGATCTACTGCACTGATGCGGCTGGTAATGAAGCTAACTTTGCCGAGGTGGATTTTGATATAGAATAAACTCAGCTTTTTTTCTCGCGTAAAGCATATTGTGGGATCTCACCCTTTAGGCTGTTTAAGAAACTGACTATGGAACTTACTTCATCAGTACTCAGTTTTTTATTCAGTTGGGTGACTCCCATGATCTTCACTGCCTCTTCCAATGAGCTCACACTACCATCGTGAAAATAGGGTCCGGTCTCACTCACATTTCTAAGTGATGCAACTTTAAACAAGTATTTCTCAGCATCGTTCCCGCTCACTGCGGCTCTTCCTTCATCTTTCAAGTTAGACTTAGTATATTCCCAGTATGGTCCTTTTACCAAACCAAACTTTTGGTACATGTGTCCGCCAAGGCCGACGCCAGAGTGACAGGTGATACAACCTGCATCGATGAAGTTTTGTAGACCGTTTTTCTCTTCTTCTGTTAGAGCATTTTCATTTCCCTCTAGAAACTCATCGAAGTCAGATGGTGTATGCAGCGTTTTTTCAAATTCTGCAATGGCCATTGTAATATTCTCATAGCTTATCGGCTTGTTTTGATCAGGAAATACCTCCTTGAATTTTTCCTGATATTCGGGAATAGCCTGTATATTTTTTTCCGCTGTCCTTTCATTGGGTAAACCCATTTCAATTGGATTTAGAATTGGGCCCTTGGCTTGCTCATGTAAACTGGCTGCGCGACCATCCCAAAATTGAGCGATATGAAAGGAAGTGTTATAAACGCTCGGACTATTTCGATCACCTCGTGTCCCATCATGCCCTGGTGAAGTAGCTTCGTTATCTACACCATATTCATCAAGTAAATGGCATGAATTGCAGCTCAGCTCACCATTTACAGAAAGTGCTGTTTCGTAATATAAGTCCTTACCAAGTTTAGCAATAGGGCGCTCGAAACTTGCAGGTTCAGGTAAGACCTTAAAGAAATTTCTTGCCTTCTGCAGGAGCTCACTTGCCATTCGAGGTTCCTCTGGTTCCAGCATGATCTTCTCTTCTTTGGGTTCATTAGAACCGCCAGACGAACATGCCCACATATAAACAGAACTCAAGATCAGACTGAAAATGAAAATTGAAAGGCGACTACTCATTGCTCCATATAATTTGAAGCAAAATTCTGGGAAAAAGACGGGAAAAAGTGTGCTTTTAGTTACGCTGGCAGCTCAGCATCTTAAATAGTGATGCCGAGGCGGCCTTTCTTTAAGTTCAGTCTTCACTTGGATAGAGCGCTTTCATTTGCTCAATGCTGAGCGCCATAAGTTTTTTCAAAACCTGGGTATCGATATCAGAGAGCCTCTTGATATTTAGGCAAGACTTACCATGTTTAAACTTCCCAAGTTGATCGAGCAGTTTCTGATGTTTTTTTAGGCCAGTCATGATGTAGACACTCAAATATTGCTTTCGGGGAGAGAATCCAATGCGAAAAAAGTCGCCTTCTCTTCCCGATTCATATTTGTAATGATACTTACCAAAGCCGATCAAACTGGCACCCCACATCACAGGTTCTTCGCCACTGATTGATTTCATTTCTTCTAGAAGAAAGTAAGAATCTTGTTTCTTGGTTTCATCCTCGATAGCATCAAGGAATCTCTCAACGCTTGCTGAAGTAGTAGTGGTTTTGTTCGGCTTAGACATAAACCGAAATTAAAAAAACTAGTTGGCACTGGGAACGAAGAACTTTCTCAAGTTGATCGTATGCGCGATGATCAGGGTCACAGCAGCCAAATAGGAGAGCAACTGCATAAATGCATGGTGTTCCAAAATCAGTGTTAGGCCCAGGGTCATCAGGGATAACCACATCAACACTTTAATGCTTCTTTTGGCAGACCTTCCGGCGGTGATCACTGCCAGAAAGCTCACAGAGAAAAAGAGGAGATCAAAAATCAGGTGATGGGCAAGGTGTCCAGCAACATTACTTCCCAGTACAACAAAAGAAGGCACAAGACAATGAACCAGACACAACAAAGAGCTCCCAATGCCTAGAATATCATACTTTTTTAATCCTCCTGATTTTTTCATGGGGAGACAAATATACAAGAAGCAGGCTTAGTGCAACATTGTTGCAATGAATTATTTGCAGTCTGGGCAATACCCCTCAAGAAGCATATTCTTTGTTTGAAGAGAATAGCCTTCAGGGGTATTCACTGCTGGGATCTCCTCA
>CBFHWY010000071.1:0-13178 GCA_965659675.1 Salibacteraceae bacterium
TTACAGCTTTTGGGACTCCCTTACCAAATCTTATTTGGAACAATTCGGAACCGACATTCACGGCGAGATTGTATTCTCCATTTACTTTTTCGAGTGACATTGTGGAGAGATCAACAGACTCGCCATCAATATTCAGTCGATTTTGCTCACAACCAATGAGCGCCTGGCTGTCAGCGCAGGAGTGAAGACTTAAAAGGGTTAGGAAGGCCAATAAGACTCTCATCACGAAGCTGCAAATATACCTCCAAATCCAGCTGCTGCGAAATCCTTTTCTATTCGGTTTTCAAGATGTGCCTGATCTCAGCCATTCCATATGAACAAGAGAGCTTGATATAGCTGGTATCTGATTTGAAATGAATGGCTGGAATACTTAGTTCGTACTGACCTTCGCGTACAAACTTTGTTTGAAGAAAAGTCACTTTGCTGCTATCCCCAGATTCGAGCACAAGATCGCAGGTGCTGTTTTCAGTGATCAGATAATCCAGGATGTAGCTTTTGCTGTTCACATGCTCGCTCAACTGCATGGGATTTTGTTTATCCAGCACTGGAGCCTGACACCAGGCTAGTTGAGGTAAAAGAACTAACAAAAAGGCAAAATTCTTCACGGAGTGAAATTAAGGATTAATAACTTCGGGCGTAAATTGACCCAATGGAATTTTTAGATCCGAAACTCGAAGACTATGTTCAGCGTTTCTCTGAGAACGAACCGGAGATACTGGCCGAACTCAACCGGGAAACTCATTTAAAAGTACTTCAGCCCCGAATGTTGGCAGGACACCTTCAGGGAAGAGTCTTGAGTATGCTCACTCATATGATCAGGCCAAAAAGAATTTTGGAGGTCGGGACCTACACGGGCTATTCAGCCATTTGCTTCAGCGAAGGCCTGGCAGAAGGTGGACAAATCCATACGATCGATATTAACGAAGAACTCCAGGCCATTCAGGATAAATACTTTGAAAAAGCGGGAATCACAGCTCAGGTAAAACGGCATGTCGGTGATGCTTTGGAGATCATCCCAAAACTCGATGAAGACTGGGATATTGTTTTTCTTGATGCCGATAAAGAGAACTACCCGAATTATTATGACCTGGTGATCGATAAGATGAAGCCGGGTTCATATGTAATTGCGGATAATGTGCTTTGGAGTGGAAAGATCCTGGATAAACCAGGTGATATGGATCAGGAGACGAAATCCCTGTATGAATACTCAAAGAAAGTGACGGAAGATCCTCGAGTTCAGAATGTGCTTTTCCCGATCAGGGATGGCTTGCAGATATCCAGAAAGCTTTAGGGATGAAAGCAGATTTTAGAAGTGATACCATAACGATGCCCACCCCAGCCATGAAAGAGGCCATGGCAAAAGCAGAACTGGGCGATGATGTCTTTGGTGAAGACACCTCGATCAACGCCCTTGAAGAGAAAGTAGCTGCGCTATTTGGCGCAGAGGCTGCTTTGTTCTGTCCTTCAGGTACCATGTGTAATCAGATCGCGATTCGTATGCATACCCAGCCGGGTGATGATGTGATCTGTGACAAACGCTCACACATTTATCAATATGAAGGGGGAGGTATTGCGGCTAATGCTGGGGCTTCTGTAAGCTTGCTAAATGGTGATCGCGGTAGGTTATCTGCAGAGCAGGTGAAAAAAGCAATAAAGGTCGACGATCCTCACTTTCCATCTTCGAGGCTCGTGAGCCTCGAGAATACCTGCAACAAAGGTGGCGGCTCGGTCTATGAACTAAAGCAAATGGAAGAGATCGCTGACCTGTGCAAAGAGCATGATCTCAAACTACACATGGATGGGGCAAGACTCTTTAATGCAATGGTGGAGGCTGATTATGGTCCCAGTGACCTTGGAGCCATTTTCGATAGCATATCGATCTGCTTCTCCAAAGGTCTGGGAGCTCCGGTAGGATCAGCATTGATCTCCAGTAAGGAGAATATTTATCGTGCGAGAAGGATAAGAAAGGTATTTGGTGGTGGTATGCGACAGGCTGGGAGTCTGGCTGCTGCCGCATCATATGCACTCGATCACCATGTAGAAAGACTAAAAGAGGATCACAAACGGGCAAAAACATTGGCGGAAGCCCTTCGGGAAGTATCCTTTATTGAGGAGATCGCACCAGTGAGTACGAACATTGTGATACTTAAGGTGCATGATTCCTATGAATCAGAAAGTCTGCTTAAGGACCTGGAGACCAGGGGAGTGCTTGCTGTTCCTTTCGGCCCAGGACACATCCGTCTGGTAACTCATTTGGACATAGATGATCAAAAATTGAATTATTGCGTTAAGGTATTTGAGGACTTAAACAACAAATCTTAACAGATATTCGGTATAGTTCTTGTTGATATTTAGTAAATTGAAGCCGTGATTCGACTTATACCCATATTGATCAGTATCCTTTTGCTTAGCTCATGTAAGACTATGTTTCAAACATATGAATACAATCGGGCAGATGACATTCATAATAGTCCGCAGTTGACCCCCGTAACTGCTGATTATTTTCAGGAAGAGACAACAGAAGATCCAGCGAGCGGTTTGGTTGAAACCGAAGATGGTTACGAATATTTCGATCCCAATTATCAGGTAGCAGAGCCTTTTAATTCTCCATTCATGGCGAATCAGAGCTTCAACGCCACAAACCCATTTAGTACTTCCATGTGGATGAGTCCGTCGATTGCCTATTGGAACAGACAGGCAAACTGGAATATGGGTATGGGAATGGGAATGGGCAACATGGGCATGGGAGGAATGGGTATGGGTGTTGGCTACGGCTTGAATCCATACTATAACTCCTGGCAGAACCCAATGTGGAATCCATATTCAGCAGGCTTATACAACCCGTGGTATTTCCAGCCGAGCTTTGGTTTCATGCAGCCTTCTGTTTACAATCCATACTACAATCAATGGATGATGCCAGGCTGGGGAGTAGAGTCGAATCGTTCGCCAGTATACTATCAGAAAAGAAATAACATCAATCGACGGACGAACAATGTCCAGTACACGCCAGGAAGAAATGTAACCAATATCGGAGGCGGAAATACAAAACGTGGGTCTAGAACGAATCAGGAATATACTCCTCCAGCATCAAACAGAGTGAAGATATCTCCTAACCCGACTAGAAACTATACACCAACAAGAAATTCCAGATCTGGAAGGACTAGTCCAAACAAGGTGAACTGGGCCCAACCTAGCCGCTCTTCATCACCTTCCAGGACTCCAGCTGTAAGTCCTTCGCGACCTAATTTTAGTGCGCCGTCGAGGAGCATTTCTTCACCAAGTAGGTCTTCTTCGCCTTCACGTAGCAGTTCCCCTAGTCGTAGAAGATGAAACAGGGCTTTCTGATCTTTTGTCTGCTATGGAATAGCTATGTCTTTGCTCAGAGTGAGCTTGATGCATTGCGTTATAGCAGGACCATGATCAACGGAAGCGCGAGGTTCAATGCTATGGCAGGCTCCATGGGAGCTTTGGGTGGTGATCTGAGTCTAACGGGAACCAACCCTGCGGGGATCTCTGTGATGAATAGCTCTCAACTCAGTATTACTCCATACTTGAGACAGTCCACGGTAAATACTACACACTACGACAATCAGCTCAGTGAATCACAATGGAATCTTCGTCTGTCAAATTTAGGACTCAACATTAGTTTGCGCGATGATGACATGGACTGGAAGAATGTTTATTTGACCTATTCATTCAATAATCGCCAGGATTTTAACCGAACAAGCAGGTATGAGGCGAATAATCCCGAGTCGTCTCAATTGGATGAATTCTTTAATGAATTCCTTTTCATACAGGGGAATGATCTTGAAGGGATCGGAACGCAATACCCTTTTGATATCAGTTTGGCCTGGAATACCTTTTTGCTCGATACCTTCAATAATTTTTTCTTTACAGCCATTCCAAACTACGGACAGAAACAAAGTCTGGAGTATCGCGAGAGTGGGAGAGTGGGGGAGAGCAATTTTGCCGTTTCCGGACTTTATCGAGACAAGCTCTATTTAGGTGCGAGCTTTGCATTGACCAGTGCGCGCTATGAGTTAAGTAGCACCCTTACCGAGGAGGTGCCGGAAAGAGATACCACAACGTTTTTGGAGTACTACGACTATCAGTACAATCTGATCATGAGTGGTGAGGCCATTTCATTAAAAGCAGGAGCCATTTACAAGTGGAGTGATTGGTTAAGAACGGGTATCGCCATACACACCCCTGAGTTCTATTCGTTTACAGATAGCTGGAACGCGAACATCATTGCTGAGTACGAAAGTGGTGTTTTTGAAGATGAATCAGAAGACGGTTTGTTTGATTATCGCATTCGCACTCCCTGGCGATTTGTTGGAAGCTTTGCCTACATTTATAAAAAGGTCTTTCTCTTTAACCTCGACTATGAATTCCTGCAGTATTCACAAGCCGAACTTAGGGGCGCATTCAATTCAAACAACCCATTTGGTTTTGAGAATGAGTGGTTAGCGAATAATGCACTCCAGGGACACAATGTTCGTTTTGGAGCAGAATACAACTACAAGAGTTATGGCTTTAGAGCTGGTTTTGCATATTACAGCAAAGCTGGAGATCTGATGATGAATTCAGATACAAGAATCTTTAGCTTGGGTCTTGGAAATACCCTTAAGCGTTTTTATTGGGATCTCGCCATTCAATATCGCGATCATGGCGGACAATCCTTTTATCTATACGATCCTTCTTTTGCTCAGATCAGAGCCTCTGAGCGCATCTTTAGCTCAACGGCGACAAGTGCTACTCTTGGGTTGAGGTTCTAAAACAAAAAAGCCCTCCTGCATAGCAAGAAGGCTTTTAATGCTTTGGTTTTAAACGCACTTATTTAAGCATCGCTTCGATCTTCTCTTCTTCCTGTTCTGCTAATTCCGGATCTACCAGAATTCTTCCGCAGTGCTCGCTGAAAACGATCTTTTTGCGTTGCGCGATATCGATCTGACGCTGCGGTGGGATTACAAAGAATGATCCTCCTGAAGCTCCTCTTTCAATCGTTACCACGGCCAATCCATTGGCACTGTTCTCTCTGATCCTGCGATACTGATTCAAGAGTTTGTCTTCGATCTTAGCAGCAAAATCATCTGATTTTTTCAACAGGAATTTTTCTTCCTTGTCTGTTTCTTTTAAGATGTCCTCAAGGTCGTTCTTCTTTACCTCCAGGTCATTAGTTCTTTCGTCAAGCTTAGCTTTGGCCGTCTCAAGCAACTCCTTCTTGTGCTCGATCTTCACTTTGTATTCGCCAATGCGTTTTTCAGCAAGTTGGATCTCCAGATTTTGGAATTCAACCTCTTTGGTCAATGCTTCAAACTCACGATTGTTTCTTACGTTGTTCTGTTGCTCCTCATATTTTTTGATGAGTGCCTGAGCATCTTTAATGGCAATGTTCTTATGGTTGATCTGAGTGTCGAGATCCTCGAGTTCAGACTCTAGATTTTCGATCTTGCCTCTTAAACCATCCAGCTCTCTTTCAAGATCCTCAACCTCCAATGGCAGCTCACCGCGCATAGATCTGATCTTGTCGATACGAGAATCGATCACCTGAAGGTCGTAAAGCGCTCTGAGTTTTTCCTCCATGCTTCCCTTTTTTGGTTTCGCTGGAGCTTTTTTCGTTTCCTGCTTGGTTTCGGTCGCTTTACTAGCTGCTTTCTTAGTTGCCGTTGTTTTCTTGGCAGTGCTTTTCTTCGCTGTCGACTTAGTGCTGCTCGCTTTCTTAGTCGTTGTCTTCTTCTTGCTAGCTGTTGTTTTTGATGCTGCTTTTTTCGCCATGCTTTTGATTAAAAGTAGTTTACGGGATTGGTTTCCGTTTTTGCCAAATGGACGGCAAAATTAGCAAAATTTTCCATGAGTACCTTATAAAGAACTTCCTTCACAAATTGCTCGCTTTCATAATGACCGGCATCGCATAATAAGATTCGACCATTTGAGTCAAAAAAGCGATGATAACCAAGGTCTCCAGTGACAAAAGCATCAGCACCCGCGCTGATCGCTGCATCGAGTAGAAAACTACCGCTTCCCCCGCAAATGGCGACCTTCTGGATCTTTTCGGACACGACTTTGTTGTGTTTGATCACCTTTAGGTTGAGCCTTTCTTTGAGCATCTTGAGAAATGCATCGGCGGCCATGGCTTGCTCCAAGTCACCTATCAGACCTGAACCCACATCCTGATTTTGGTTCTCAAGCTGAATGATCTCATAAGCTACTTCTTCATAGGGGTGAGCTTTAAATAAGGCCTTTAAGATGCGCGACCGGTGTTTCTTTTCAAACAAAACCTCAAACTTGAGTTCCTGCTCTTCCTGTCGAATGCCTTGTTCTCCTGAGAAAGGATCAGATCCATCTTCAGGTTTGAAACTGCCTTTACCCAAAACCTCAAAGCTGCATTCGCTGTACTTGCCAATATTACCACCTCCTGATCTGAAAATGGCATCCTTCACCTGATCGATATGCGAAGGCGGACAGTAGGAATAAATCTTCATCAAGGTGCCGCTTTGAGGTTTGAGGATCTGGGTATTCCGTATCCCAAGTTTTTCAGCTGTAAGCGAATTTCCACCATGAATCTGATTGTCAAGTGCTGTATGTGTGCTGTAAACGGATATTCCCATGCGGATCGCACGATAGATCAGGCTTGAGTTTGGGTCTGTAGCCACTACTTTTTTGATCCCCTGAAAGATCGGAGGGTGATGACAAACAATGAGGTTTGCCCCCAGGTCCTGTGCTTCATTCAATATGTCATTGCTTAGATCATGACAACACAAGGCTGCAGTGGCCTCATCCTCAGGGTTTCCAATGAGTAATCCGGTATTGTCATATGACTCTGCGTCACTGGCTGGTGCAAGATCCGAAAGAAAGCTTGCGATGTCTGATATTTTCATGAATTTAGACTTTGTCCAAAAGTAGCGAAGACTTAGGCTTTCTTGCCACCTTGAATTGCTATTTTTGCAAGCCCGATGGAGATCATCCGCTTTTTACTACTTCCGTTTTCCTTCTTATATGGAGTCATACTTGCTATTCGCAACTTTTTGTTCGATGTTGGCATACTTCCATCAAGGCATTTTAAGGTTCCCATCATTTCTGTTGGTAATCTGAGCATGGGCGGAACGGGTAAAACACCGATGGTGGAGTATATCATAGAGCTTTTAGGCAGACGAGGAAACATCGCCACGCTTAGTAGGGGTTATGGAAGAAGAAGCAGCGGGTTTAAGCTTGCCGAAGGGGATATGAGCGTGCGTGATATTGGTGATGAGCCTTATCAGTTCTATAAGAAATACAAGGCAGTGAAGGTTGCCGTAGACTCAAATCGAAGAAGGGGAATTAAACGCATTTTAAAACGCTTTACTGAAACGAGAGTCGTTATACTCGATGATGCCTATCAGCACCGGTATGTGAGCGCCAGCCTTTCTATTCTCCTTACCAGTTACGACAAACTTTACGTAGATGACTACGTGCTGCCATCTGGAACGCTGAGAGAGTTTAAGGGCGGAAGCAAAAGAGCAGATGTGATTGTGGTGACGAGAACACCACCTGTAATGAGCCCGATCGATAGGAGAATGATCAGCCAGAGACTGAGTCCACAACCCTATCAATTGGTTTTCTTTTCCTACATGGAATATCAGCCGCTTAAAAAGCTCTATTCAAATCAAAAGGCGAAGATCCAACTTGATGCTAAATTGAGTGTTTTGTTATTTACAGGCATTGCACGACCTGCAAATCTGTACTACTATGTCAAAGACAAAGTGAAGAAAGTAGAGCACCTAAAATTTAAGGACCATCATAACTACAGTGTGATGGACATCAACAAAGTGATCAAGCGTTTTGAGGAACTTCCTGCCGGACCGAAGATCATTTTAACGACGGAGAAAGATGCCGTTCGCTTATCTCAAGGCGCATTTAAAGAGATGCTTGAGTCTTTACCCGTATATTACATACCCATAAAACTCAAGTTTCACGAAAGAGACGTTCAGGATTTTAAGGAGAAGATTTATGACGCAATTGGATCAAATTAAGGAGACACTAAAATACATTCAGGATAGTTGGGATGTTCAAACAGTTGATTATGGGATCATCCTCGGAACTGGCCTTGGAGGTTTGGTTCAGGAGATCAACATAGAGAAGGAACTGTCGTATGATGATATTCCTCATTTCCCGATCAGCACCGTTGAAGGTCATCACGGACGCCTGATCTACGGAGAGCTGGCTGGTAAAAAGGTTGTTGCCATGCAGGGACGCTTTCACTATTATGAAGGCTACACCATGCAGCAAGTGGTATTCCCCGTAAGGGTCATGAAGCTTCTGGGCATAAAAGGACTACTGATATCCAATGCTTCTGGAGGGGTCAATCCTGAGTTTGAAATTGGCGATATCATGGTGGTTCGAGATCATATCAATCTTTTCCCTGATAATCCATTGCGAGGGGCGAACATCGATGAATTGGGCCCTCGTTTCCCCGATATGAGCGATGCCTATGACAAGCGCATGAGCGATATTGCCATGGAGCTTGCGAGATCAAATGATCTCTTGCTCAGAGAAGGCGTTTATGTTGGACTCAGTGGTCCAACCCTGGAAACACCAAGTGAATATTTCTACATCAAAAAGATCGGAGGGGATACCGTTGGAATGTCTACTGTTCCCGAAGTGATCGCAGCGCGTCACATGTCTCTCCCTTGCTTTGCATTGTCGGTGATCACCGACCTTGGGGTTGAGGGTAAGATCGTAAAAGTGACCCACGAAGACGTTCAACAGGTTGCCGAAGAAGTGGAGCCGAAGCTGAGTATCATTTTTAAAGGAGTACTTGCCAAACTTTAATGTCAAGGCTAGTCAAAATACTTGCTTTCCTCATGTTTGGGCTCTCAGTTCAGGCACAACCTGATTCTTTAGAGCTGATCTTCCATTGGGATGATCCCAACATTGAACCCTCTGACCTTGGTCAGAATCGATACAATGAGGTATTTGGATTTGTAGTGAATGAGGAAGAATACGCTGTGTTAGGCTCAACCAGGGGAGCCCATATTTTCAGCCTTGAAGAGGAGAATGAAAAGGAGATCGATTTTGTGCAGGGAAGTTCAACGGGTACTGAAGTGATCCACCGCGACTTTGACGTTTACCAAAACTACCTCTACATGGTATCCGATCAGGGTGCAACAAGTACTTTGCAGATCATCGACCTAAGTGCTTTGCCAGAAAGTGTTGCATTGGTATATGATACCAATGAGTACATCATTCGCTCTCACAACATTTTCATCGACCAGGAAAGAGCACGCATGTACTCTTGTGGCGGAGCTTTATCTGGACTAATTCCCGGTTTAGCAAAGGCAAATGACCTCAGTGTTTACAGCCTTGAAGATCCAGAGAATCCAAAGCTTCTACTCGATTGCCGCGAACAGCTTGGATTCTGGAGGAACATTGGATATATCCATGATATCTATGTTCGAAATGATACGGCCTACTGCAATGCCGGTCCGCGTGGAATGTTTGTGGTGGATTTCAGTTCACTGACCGATGTAAAGCTTCTCGGAAGCTTGAGGAACTATGATCAAAAAGGCTACAATCATCAGGGTTATTTACATCCTACGAAGCCTTTTTATGCCATGACCGACGAAACCCACGGAATGGATATCAAGATGGTTGATGTGAGCGATTTTAAGGAGATGGAAGTAGTGGACTTCTTTAACTCAGGAATCTCAGAAGAGTTTTCTGTTCCGCATAATGTGATCTTTAAAGGAGACTATCTCTACGTGAGTTATTACTATGATGGAGTTTATGTCTATGATGTGAGTGATCCATATAATGCTCGGGCAGTCTTCGCTTATGACACCAACGAAGAAGAACCCACCAATGACTTTAATGGTTGTTGGGGAGTTTATCCCTTTTTACCCTCTGGGAAGATCTTGGCCTCCGACATGATCAACGGACTTTTTGTATTCTGGGATCCTTTTAAAGAACGGCCGAAGGAGGTAGTGATCAAAGATTTGAATCTGAGATCCAACCTGGTGAGGGATGAGCTTTACATTGAGAATGATTGGGGGGAAAGATTAAAGGCGACGATTACAGGAATTCACGGGAACTCTGTGTTCGAGACCGCGATCGAAGAAGGCGAAAATGTCATTTCTTTGTCGGATACTTTTCGTTCAGGCTGGTATAATCTGCGCTTGAGTGGAGAAAATGAACTAAGGAATTTCAGATTCTATAAATATTGATGAAGGATTATTCTGAGAAATACGAAGCCGTGATCGGACTTGAGGTTCACGCTCAGTTGAATACAAAGTCGAAGGCTTACTCGGGTGATGTGAACGAATATGGTTCTGAGCCCAACTCCAATGTGAGTGAGATCTCGCTGGGCTTTCCCGGTACCTTGCCCCGGGTGAATAAAACGGTCCTGCAACACGCCATCAAACTTGGACTATCCTTGAATTGCGAGATCACCCGGAACAATCAATATGATCGCAAGAATTACTTCTATGCCGACCTTCCCAAAGGTTATCAGATCACACAGGATAGAACGCCCATTTGTCGAGGAGGCTTTATTGATGTAGATACAAGCGACGGTAAGAAAAGGATCAACCTGGAGCGCATTCACATGGAAGAGGATTCAGGAAAGAGTATCCATGATATGGATCCCTTCAATACGCTGATCGACCTGAATCGCGCAGGAGTGCCACTGTTGGAGATCGTTACCAAACCAGACTTTAGAAGCAGTGAAGAGGCTTATGAATACCTCACAGAGATCAGAAAGCTGGTCAGATACCTGGAGATCTGTGATGGAAATATGGAAGAAGGCAGTTTGCGTTGTGATGCCAATATTTCCATTCGTCCCAGAGGAAGTGAAGAATATGGGAATAGAGTAGAAGTCAAGAACATGAACTCTATTCGCAATGTGCAAAGAGCAATTGAATTTGAGATTCAAAGACATATTGAACTTACGGAAAAAGGGGAGGAGATCGCAAGAGAAACACGCTCTTATGATGCGGTGAACAACAGCACCTTTAGCATGAGAACCAAGGAGATGGATAACGACTATCGTTATTTCCCAGAACCCGATTTGCTTCCCGTACTTGTCACTTCCGACGATATTGAGCATATGCGAGCAGATATGCCTCCCTTGCCTTCTGAGCTCTTGAAGAAGTATACTGAAGAGTTTGGATTGAGTGAATATGATGCAAAGGTGATCGTAGATAACAAACACATTGCGCTCTTTTACGAGGAGATCATCGCTCATACGGGCAATTACAAGGCGGCGGCAAACTGGTTAAGTGGTGACATCAAATCTCATCTGAATAAGAATGGTCTGGATATCACTGAATTTCACGTAAAACCCAGGTCTATCGCGGAGATGATCAGTTTGATCGATGACAACAAACTCTCATACTCAGTTGCAGCTCAAAAACTCTTTCCACTCTTGATCAAAGATCCTGATCAGTCAGCTGAGCACCTTGCTGCTCACTTTAATCTGATCCAGGATGCTGATGATGACAGTATTCTGGAATTCATTGATGAAGCATTGGCGAAGTTTCCAGATAAAGTGGAAGAGTACCGTTCGGGAAAGAAAGGTTTGATCGGGCTGTTCATGGGTGAGGTCATGAAAATGTCTAGAGGCAAGGCCGATCCCAAAAAAGCAAATGAAATACTCAGAAAAAAACTTGAAGATGAAAAGGCTTAATTATCTCCTTATTCTATTTGGAATGATCACTTTGTTCGCCTGTGAGAATGCGAAGCAACCTGTGAGTTCGTCTGGCAATTTGATCACCGGTAGAATAGACTCATACAATGGTGAAAGAATCATACTGCAGCGGGTCAATCCAAATTCGATCAATTCTATTGATACGCTGGAAGTGTCTAAGAATGGAGAATATAGTCTAGCTCCAAATGTGGATTATGCAGCCTATTATCGCTTTTCAACCGGGCCTTCCAATTTTTGCGTTTTCGTATTGGAGCCAGGTGATACGCTTGAGATCAATGCTGATGTTACTGCATTGGAGCAGAGCTATCAGGTATCCAATTCTGCGGAGTCTCAGAATATTCAAATGCTGAATCAGCTCTTAGCGAGATATGCTGTGAAGAACGATAGTTTACAACAGCTAGCCACTGCAGCACAAAGAGCCATGAACTTTCAAAAGTTAGATCAGGTTTACCGTGCTCAGCAGCAGTTAAATGCCAATATAGGTGGACAAATACAGAGAATGGTACTCGAAGACCCATCTTCATTTACTGCGATGTCTGCCGTGCAGAATTTTGATCCAAATCGTGATTATCAGCTTTATAGCCAGGTTGAAGATGCCTGGAAACAGTCCCGACCAGAGTCGCCCTACCTTGAAGACATTAGTGGCAAATTAGAGAAATTCAGAAAACTTCAGGTTGGCGCAACACCTCCAGATATTAGGCTTCCAAACCCAGAAGGAGAAATGCTTTCACTTTATGACATGAGGGGAAAAGTGATCCTTGTTGACTTTTGGGCATCCTGGTGTAAACCATGTAGGGCTGAGAATCCGAATGTGGTTAGGGCGTACAACAAATTCAAGGATAAGGGATTTGATATTTTAGGCGTGAGTCTGGATCAGGAGAAAGGCAAATGGCTCGCAGCGATCGACAAAGATGGACTGACCTGGAGTCATATGAGTGACCTGAAAGGATGGCAATCTGATGCAGCTGGGCTGTATAATGTTCAGTCTATTCCCGCATCATTCTTGCTGGATGCAGAAGGAAAGATCATCGCTAAAGACCTTCGAGGTGCTGCTTTAGATCAAAAACTAGAGGAGCTTTTGGGTTCTTAAGATCAAAACTTAATCCTAATTTAATTCTTACACAGTTTTTGAGTGAACCTGGATCATTCTCTTTGTTCACATCATGAAAAAGCTTACCAGATACCTCAGTATTGCCTTCCGCAGAAACTCCTATTATCTGCTTCTGTTTTTTGCTGCCCTGGCCATGTTCTTGAGCAAGTTTGTCTGAGGAGCAAGACGCAAGGCGCAAGACTCAAGCCGCAAGCCGCAAGCTGCAAGCTACAAGCTACAAGCTACAAGCTACAAGTCTCTAGTAACGAGCTTCTAGTCCTGACATCTGACCTCCGACTCCTGATTCCTGACCTCCGACCCCCGACTCCCGACCTCCGACTCCCAACTCCTCTATCTACATACTGGTCTGGTGGTCCGAGAGTCTGAGATGTTCAATGATCTGAA